>JAPLIX010000602.1 GCA_026388865.1 Pseudomonadota bacterium
CCCGTGATTCAGTTTTCTCAAAGCATTGCTCACGGGCACTGGATAGCGCACTGCAGCGCCAGAGCAGCCAGCATGTGTAAGAATGCTACGGTTTCGCAGATGAAGAAATAAAGATTGTGGAGGGTGAGTAGCTTCGGTGCTATAATTCCACACAAAGGGATAAAGAGAAAGTTGTTCCTCTGAAAAAGAAAGAAGATGCACTGCATATAGCCCTGGCTACCGTCCATGAAATGGATATACTTCTTTCATGGAATTTTAAGCATCTTGCAAACATACGGAAACAAATTGCAATTAACGCCATTAATGAACGGGAAGGGTTCTTAAAGAAATTATATTTATTGAGCCCGTTGGAGGTGGAATATGAAGATTAAATCTGAAAAAGGATATGACGCGACAATAAGTTTGGTGTGGGAAACGAAAGCGCTTATTTATGAAGAAACAAGGCACATGGACTTAAAGCGTTACATTGAGTACATGGAAAAAGATATTGCCCTGCTGAAAAAAAAATTCAGGCGAAAATATACACTTGTCTCACACAAACATGCATTAGCACGCAAAGCATCCCCTCTATAAAACTCTAATAGAAAATTGTAAGGTGTATTATGATGCCGAGGAAGACATTCTCTTCCTTGCTAAAGAAGGTCGTGAGTCCGAAGTTGTTGAGCTTTCACCAGGAGTGAGTCTGGAACTTGACGATTCAAACAACTTGATCGGCATTGAGGTTTTTAAGGCCTCGATTGTGTTTAAGGGCGTGATAAAACCCATGGAGAAAAGACTTCGGGTCGCTTGAGCCTATCTACCTATTTTGCGTTAAACCATTTTTAGTATCAAAATCCGCCCAATAGGCGCTGTATTTAATTATGTAACTGTTTCTGCAAACTTTCATTAGAAAATGGCCATAAAATATGGTATTGAAAATGGCAATTAGCGGTCTTTTATTAAAAGTTCTAACAGGCTGTTGAAAAACACCCATCTGTCCCGACATGTGTCGGGATTGCGCTTATTCCCGATGGCTATCGGGATCATTGCGACGTACAGTAAAGTACGCCTCATTCCTCACGATTTCGCGCGCCTTGCATCTGGATGTTTTTGACCAGCCTGGGAGAAAACTACTTTTTTAACAACCTGCTAATTCACAGAAAACTTAATGAGCTGCAAAACATCATTTCTTTGTTATGCGTTTAAAACCTGCAGAGTTTAATATTATCAAGCAAAGTGTTACTGCACTGGATGAAAATGCCCGGATGTATCTTTTCGGTTCACGAGCTGATGATAGGGCTAAGGGTGGCGATATTGATCTGTTAATAATTTCAGATAAACTGAATTATGAGGACAAGCTGAGAATCAAACATAAGCTCTTTGAATATCTGGAGGAGCAAAAAATTGATATTGTTATTGCAAAAGATTTTGAACAGCCTTTTATAAAGCTTTTACCTAATATCGTGCCATTATGAGCAAGGAATATCTGCAATTACTTAAAGAGGAGATGAAATTATTAGAAGGAGCAATGACGGCTCTGAAGCATTCCTATGATGCATGTACCCTGATTGGAATAAAAGATAACTATGGTCTGGAAGAGCTTGAAAGATTTGAAGCTTTAAGCAGCCGGTTTGCACGAGCGAGCGATATCTTTATCCAGAAAATACTCAGATTGATTGAAGAAATTGATCTTGAATCTCCTGGAACAGTGAGAGATAGAATTAATCGTGCTGAGAAAAAGGGTATTATAGATGCAGCGGAAGATTTAATTACTATAAGAAACCTCAGAAATGATATCGCACATGAGTATATGCCGGAAGTCATAAAAGAAATATTTAAATCAGTTCTTGCATATTGTCCGTATCTTTTTAAATGTTTGAATAGTCTAAAGCAGTATTGTCAAAAATATCAATCAGAAATGAAAGACGAATAATGACTAAACGAGCACTAATTACAGGTATTCGCGGACAGGATGGTGCTTATCTGGCACGGCTGCTGTTGGAAAAAGGATATGAAGTGTACGGTGCAGACCGACGCAGCGGGGCAGGGAGCAACTGGCGCATGGCTGAGCTGGGGATAGTTGATAAGCTGCAAATACTCTTCATGGACCTGCTGGAAATAACCAACATCATGCGGACCATTGAATCCATTAAACCCGATGAAGTATATAACCTTGCAGCCCAGAGCTTTGTCAGCCCATCATTTGAGCAGCCTATGGTTACAACAGAAATAAATGCCAACGGCGTGCTGCGGCTGCTTGAAGCAATCAGGGCCTACCATCCCCAGGCAAAATTTTACCAGGCGTCAACGAGTGAGATGTTTGGGAAAATTCAGGAGACTCCTCAGACGGAGAAAACTCCGTTTTATCCCCGCAGCCCCTATGGCATTGCAAATTCTGTTTAATCATGAATCACCGTTGCGCGGGCTTGAGTTTGTAACCAGAAAAATAACCCATGGCATAGCCAGAATCAAGCATGGCCTGCAAGATAAAATTGTCCTGGGAAATCTCGACGCCAAGCGGGACTGGGGCTTTGCCGGGGAATATGTTGAAGGGATGTGGCGCATGCTGCAGCAGGACAAGCCTGATGATTATCTCCTTGCAACAGGAGAGACACACTCGGTTAAAGAATTTGCAGATTTTGGATTTCAGGCGGCCGGTTACACGATCGAATGGCAGGGGAAAGCTGAAAACACCAAAGGCATTGATAAAAAATCAGGTAAGGTGGTTATAGAAGTATCCAAAGAATTTTACCGTCCTGCTGAAGTTGATGTGCTTATCGGGAATCCGCAGAAGGCTAAAGAGAAACTCGGATGGAAGCCCGTTACCAAATTCACTCGTCTGGTGGAACTCATGGTGGAAGCTGATATGATCCGGGTAAAAAAGGAGAGCAGTTAAAGAGTCTCTGTGCTGTATTAATGGCGAGCTATTCTCAGCGTATTATCAATAAATGGCTTTCCCTGTGGCAGTACGGTCTGTTCTCCTCTGTGGCCGTGCTTTCAATCTATACTATTGTTTTTTATTCAATAAATTATTCCCCTGATTTATCATACGTCGTTTTTCTCGTTGTTGTCTCGGCAGCCGCTGCCTGGTATAACGTGCGGCTGACCGCTTTTTGTTTTGCAGCATGTATCCCGCTGATAAACGGCTTGAATGTCACCGCCCTTAAGCTCCCCGTGAATCCCTGCAATCTGCTATTTACCGGCATCTATCTTTCCTGGTTTGTAAAGTCCGTGTGCATCC
>JAPLIX010000102.1:0-1064 GCA_026388865.1 Pseudomonadota bacterium
CCGCAGAACGGGAAAGCTCTGAAAGTTTCACCAGGGCGTCCACAAGCCATGATGCGCCATGTGAATACTGGCCGCCGTTTTCCCGAACCCCCGGCGGATAGTCGGCAAGCTTACCGGGATTAGGGCGAGAGCTCTCAGTGAAAGCAGGGGAGAGCAGCAGTACCAGGTTTTCCTGCTCAAGGTCTTTGAGCCCCTGCTCCACGGCGCAGGCTCCACGGTCAAAATCAGCGGCACCTGAGATTACGGGCCAGGATGCGTTCAGGGCATCGCCGAAAACCATTTCCTCGCCGCTGTCGGTGATTGCGCGCACGTAGCGCTGTCCGTCACGCCACATGGCAGCGAGTGCTTTGCGCAGCTCTGCCGCCCGGTCAAGGTAGAATGTTTTCTTCCCCTCGCCTTCCTTTAGCCCCACGATGTTTGCAAAATGCGTGAGAATATCGTAGAGAAAAAAACCAAGCCAGGTGCTTTCGCCGCGGCCCCGGAAGCCCACCAGGCTCAGGCCGTCATTCCAGTCCCCGGTGCCGATCAGCGGCAGGCCGTTTGCTCCAAGCCGCTGCAGCGTTAAATCAATAGCTCTGACGCAGTGCCGGTACAGCGGCTCACGGTCACGTGACAGCCGGGGGGTAAACATCACGCCTTCCCGGTCGCGCGGAATGCGCCTTCCTTCCAGATAGGTAAGCTCTTCATCCAGTATGGTCAGATCTCCGGTGGCCTCTACGTACTGGTACACCAGATAGGCCAGCCACAGGTGGGGATCAGACGCGCGGTTGCGCACGCCCAGACCGGTCCGGCCTTCCCAGCTCTGGTGCCACCACTGCATGACATCGCCGGCAAAGAACTGCTGCCCGGCATGAAGGAGTATCTGCCTGCGCGCCATCTCAGGATGCAGGTAGAGAAACGGCAGCATATCCTGCAGCTGGTCGCGATACCCATACCCGCCGCTTCGCTGGCTGGGGCCGGTTCTCCCCCACAGGTGGGCGGCAAGCACCTGGTAGGGAAGCCAGTCATTCACCATGCGGTCAAAGCCCGGATCGCTGGTTTCGATTCTCATCACGGAAAAAATA
>JAPLIX010000102.1:1099-7553 GCA_026388865.1 Pseudomonadota bacterium
CCACCAGCGCTCTGTTTTTTCCAGAGCTGCATTGGCCGCTGATTTGTCCAGAAGACCACGGATAATTGTGCGTGCCTGATCCGCATCCCCGGCCTGGCCAACAACCATGACCATGGTCTCCTCAGCGCCCGCGGGAATAGTAAGGGTTCCGCAGAAGCCAGCTATTCGATAGCCGTCATCCAATACATCTGCGCAGGGTATACCGTGCTCGACCATAAAAGGATTTGCCAGATCTCGCCCATTGCCGCCCACAAAACGTGAGCGCACTGTTTCATAGGCCTGCACCGGCAGGCTTGTCGCCACAAACGCCGTGCCCCGGTAAAAATCGTTTTGGGGGTTTGAGAAGAAAAGAGCCTGGGTGCTTTCATCATACTCGGCGCTGATTTTCCCGCGCGTGTCCGATGGAATTTCTCCGAGCATAATCTGCAGGTAGGGCACCACCCGGTACGTCATGGTCCGGGAAGATTTATTTTTTATTTTCAGCAACCGCACTTCCGCCGTTTCGTGCGGCGGCACAAAGAGCGTGTACTCGATGTCAACATCCGGAGTCGTTTTCCGGTAGACGGCATACCCGCGGCCGAAGGTGATGTCGCAGGGTTCATCGGTTCTGCGAAACGGCAGGAAGGTCGGCCCGTCAAGAGCGCCGGTTTCCATGTTGTAAAGATAGAGCGCCTGACCGGGAACCTGGACCGGGACGTTATTGAGTGAGAACGGTGTAATGCCGTTTTGCTGGGAGTTGCCCATGAAGGAATAGATCTCACCCTCATTGTTGAGCACTACGCCATACTCACGCTCGTTTGCAATAACATGGGTCCATGGCCGGGGCGTGTCCCAGTTCATGGAAAGCTCGGTGCCGTCGGCGGAAAAAGAGAAGAGAGTTTTTTTCATGCCGGGTTTTGTCCCGGGCTCTTCTGCTTCATCTGTCGGAGCGCCGAAGCCGTGCAGTATCCGGCGCTTGTCAAAGGAGGACTGCAGCGCCTTCTGCGTGCTGACCGGGAGCTTCAGATATTTATTAATCAGCTGCTGTGCCTGCTCCAGGCCGGCTGCATAGCCGTCGGCAAACACAATCTCCGTGGAGCCGTGCGGGGCAAGTCCGGTGTGCAGCCGCAGGCTGGCTGCGGGGTCAAAGGTGTACAGCAGCCCGTCATCAGAGAGTCTCCGCGGTCGCTCTTCCAGCCCCTCAGGCATGCGCAGGCTGCCGTGGCCGATGAAGAACAGCCGGGAATCTTCATAGCCGGTGAGCAGAATATTGCCCCCCGGATTTTCCCCCACTGCATGAAACGCGAACTCAGGAGATACTTTTTTTTGTACCGGATCAAAATTTGAATCTTTCAGGAGACGGTTTCGGGCTATTATGGCATTAAGACCCGGAATAAACCATGTGCCGACATGGATATTATTGAAGTCAGGATGCCGCAGATACGCGTCTGAGACATTCAGCGCAAACTCCCGGTAGCTGGTCAGCTCTATGGTGCGGGCCCGGCTTTCAAGGTTTGTGAGCTTCAGGGTCCACAGCTCAACCGTGTCCTGGCAGTCAATGCGCACGGTCGCTTCCGCCCTGATCCCGTTCCAGGTATTCACCATGCGAAGCGAAGACCGGTCAAGCTGGGTAACGCAGTAGTCATCTCCCACCCGGCGCATTGGCTGGTAGGTAAGAGACCATATCCGTTCCGGCGCATCAGGAGGCATATCCAGGTCTTTAAGATAGAAAAATTTTCCGCGCAGCTGCAACGGGTCATGGAGCCTGCGGGTAAGATCAATTTCATTGCCCGTGCGCACCGAGCTGAACACCCTGCTCCAGCCCCGCCCGTCAGCTGCAAGCGTCAGGGTATAGAAGCCGTTGTGTATGACAAAGGTGGTGCCGTCAAGGCCTGGATAGGCTGTTTCCTGTCTCCGGGCTGCAATCATCTGGTGATGCTCATGCGCGGGCTGCCGGTCTTTATTCAGCTGCCGCGCAAGCAACACCACCCCGACGAATAATGAAATTGTCAAAAATATCCCCGGGAGGAGTGCCGGCGGGAATAGTGCCAGCGGATGAGCTTTGGCTATGGCCTCGGCACTGTCCCAGGCAACATTCCAATCACTGCCGCGGGGAATGTAAAACGGGATTAACAGCGGCGCCCACGTGGCAAACCGCCGCAGGCCCGATGGTATCACGCGCGTCCTCATTGCATGGCCGAGAAAACGCGCCGTCTTTTCATCTACCACATCCATGCCGACAAACGACAGGTTCACCAGCGTTGCCACGCGCAGGCCCATGTGATCTATAAAGATGGCAATGCGCAGCCAGTCGTAGGCCAGAAGATTGGTGAAGGTCTGCAGGCTCCAGGCACGGAAGGCAATGGGCGAGGAGGTGAGGGTTTTCACCGTCGCGACAGCAGTGCGCAGCGCGCCGTCCTGATTGTACCATGACGGATCAGGCGACATGCGCAGGAAGGAATAGATGATCGGCGCCATCCACAGGCCCCAGCGCTGCACGCGGAAAGCCTGCTCGACCATTGCCACGATGCCCTGCCGGGTAAAAAGGTTTTTCAGCGGCGCCGTGCTTCTCTGGACCAGAGCTGTCAGCGCTACCAGGTTGATGCTGAACAGGGGCGCCGCGATCGACCAGTTGATGACGCCGGAGAGCGATTCGTTGAAGAAAAGCCGCACGCCGCCGGTCACCGCGCCGAGGTTCATCGCGCCCCACTTGCTGAACAGCGGGTAGATCACATAGTCCTCAACCTTGATCCCTGCGGCAGTATAAAAAAGGGTTGCGTAGTTTTTAAATTTTGCCGCCACCACCGCCGCCTGCATGGTGTCAAAGTACCAGCAGAGCGCCCCGCCCACCAGTCCGCCCATAACCGCTTCGGTGATGTAGATTCTCGGGGCCCGGCAGCGTAGGCCGCAACACCGGCCGCGATTCCATAGAGGAAGCGGGCTGCAGGGGATGCGGCGGGCAGTCCCTCGCGCACGGCAAAGGCAACTGCAGCCCCGACAACACCGCCGCGCAGGCAGTGGTCCCAGCGGGAATAGTTGCTCCTGAGCCGCATGACAAACGGCAGGCTGCCTTCAAAGCTTTCAATAATATTTTTAATAAACGGGAAGATGATGACGCCGGCTATGCCGGCACAGGTAACGGGGTATGCTGTGAGCAGGGCCCAGACGCCCGGGACTGAGAGCGCTCCGGCAGCCGCGTGGATCAAGCCCATAAACACCGCGCTGTACACAGCGCCCTGGGTGAAGCCGCTTTTATAATGACCCGGCCCCCAGTACCAGGCGGGGTGTTTGCTGTGCAGGGAATCCATGATTAGCCCGGTGAGCAGAAACGTCTGCCCCCACAAGCCTGCCTGCGAAACAGTCGCTGCGGCAATGGCTGCAAGCGCGCCGACAACAGGCGGAAGAGCTGCTACCCCGGCCCCTGAGCCGAGGCCCGCGATCGCGGGAGTGGCGGATGAGAACAGGGCACTCGCGAGAAGAAGAGCGTGCATTCGCGCATCCGTAAGGAGCCTTCCCGCGAGCAGCAGGATCAGGCCGTTAGCGACCGCTTCATTGATAACGATAAGAACAGCCGCTTTCCCCATCCACTGCAGCACATCAGGAGTAAGCTTTGCGCCGAAGGCAAAAAACCGCCCGATATTCTCAAGCATTGACGGTGCCTGCAGCAGTAGCAGGCAGTTGAAAAGCAGCGGCACTGCCAGGGTAAAGCTGCCGGCAACAGGAGAAACATGGCGGCCTTTGGAGGAAGCACAATAGGCAATGATTAAGAGGTAGATGACACATGCTGCTGCCGCGGCTGGGCTGGTCATGGAAAACAACTCGTGCCAGGCGGCAGGTGCCTGCCATATTTTCAAATCTGGCGCGGCAGCGGCTGCCAGCGCGCCTGCTATCAGAGCATCCTGTATGGCTTCAGGCATGGTAAGGTGGCAGCGCGTAAAGCCGTATTTTATTATCCCGGCAGCAAGCATGCCCAGCAGGGTAGCGGCAATAATAGTTGGCGCAGTTCCCCCCTGCTGCACGGCAATGGCAGCGGCAGCAATCGCGCAAGCGCCTGCCACATATAATAATGTCTGAGCCAGTAATCCTTTATTGTTTTCCAGTGTACTGTCTGACTGCTGCATATTGGTCCACGTCTTGGCTGAATAACTTGTTTGAATAACCCATGTCTTCCTGCATTATAGTTATAGTATTGTTATCGATAGTATTTTTATCGGCGAATGCGGCCAAGTGTCAAGTTAAAAAAGATATAACGGCATGTTAGTCTGCTGCAACGCATAAATACCATTAATAAACCCTGCGTCTGATATGAGTGATGCGCTGGTTTAACCAATACGCCTGAATCGCGCTGCGTTAGATTAGTGCTTCGGTTTGCAAATACCGTGACCTATACGATCCATAGCAATGCTTTCCAATGCTCCTTCAGCGCAAAGTCCCGGGGGTAATTTTATTCTTGAGGGGATGAACGAAGTAACAGGCCGCGCGGCACCGCTGTATGACCTGTCCGCGATTATGCAGCACGATCCCTATAGTGACAGGGATGGAGACGGCTGGGCCCCGGGCCCGGCATATGAAGGAACCGGTTTTACGGAATTTCTTTTCATGTTCAAGGATCCGGACGATGCAGATCCAGCGGCCCAACCCTCTTTACCTGCTGATGTCTGGCAAAGGATCTCGGATTTCTTTTTGCAGAAAATATTCTAGCCCTGTTTTAAGGGACACAGCAGGGAGTTTAAAAATCCGGATGAGTTCTGCTTTGGGTAAGACTGCAAGCTGTTATTTTACGCTTCTTGACAATACTAAAAATGGGCAGGGCCATTACCTGACCCTGCCCTTTAAAAAACCTGCCGGATATTATGCGCAATTTTTTATTTTTGTAACGCTTCGTTTATTTGCCGGCCGTTGTATTCCCCTCGCCAAAACAATTTGTCAGATTGAGTATCACCGGGATAAGCTTTGGCAGAGAACACGCCCGGTCCCCGTTGCAGGTCGTCTTTATGTCCGCCAGAGCCACTACCGCATTCGATATACACTCAAGTAACGCAAGATTCGGGTCATCCGGATTTATGCATACCACTGTATCAAGCAGCGCATCCAGCAGCACCGCAGATTTGCATGCGAGGTCATCATTACAGGAATTTAGTTTGGTAAGGTTCTGATTGGCCGCGCTGAGAATGCAGATGCCCACAGCTAAAGGATCTCCAGCAGCGGTTGCTGCCTGGGTTGTGGTTTTTGCGTTGAGCGCTGCCAGCTGTTTAAGGTTAACAGAAGCTGACTGTGCCTGGGGCAGGCCGGTTAAAACCAGGACTGCTACTAACACTACTGCCATGACGATTGGTTTCATTGTTTTACATCTCATAATTAATTTCTCCTTTATACGTGTATTGTTTGTTGTGTTACATATGGTTGCATCACGGTATAACGCTCGAGAGAGGCGCTGCCGGATGAAGACCGATGATGGTCTTTCGTCGATAGCTGTGTTTTGAACTGCTGATCGCTGCTTGTGCGCAGGGGCGGCACAGGCCATGCGTGGAATCTTCCGGTGACGGTGCAATCTTTCTTATTGAGCACTGCTCATAAATTCCCGGCAATTTGTACTTGCAGTCGTCACAGTGAAGGGCTTTGCCTGTGTAGAATACACAGCCAAATACATGATGGGGTCTGGGGCACTTTTTGTTAAGACAAACTCTGACCATGACTCTTCTCCCGTAGAAGTCATAAAACATGAACCTACATAGATGGTTGATTCTCTTTACTGCGCGCGCTGTTTTTTCTAACATTCAGTTGAGCAACGACTGTGCCATTTGCAGAGATACTGCCCATTTTCCCGGCAAGGATAAAAAGATGTCACTGATTTCAATGTATTATTAAATTATTTTTGAGAAAATTCCAACAGGCACCCTCGGGGATACACTCAAGGCGAAGGCTGTTTTCAACCAATTGCTTTGAGCTGACGGTTAAAAACTGGTTAGATTGGAACAATGTGTTGCTGGAATTAAAAACTGTTTGTTTGCTCCGTACCTTCCGTGTTCACGAACCCTCACGACCGCCAATTTTTTAATCATTACCTGATAGAGAAGGGAATTTTATATAAATTTTATATAGTTTTTTATTGACTATCCTTTTTTAGTAGGTTAGGCTTCTCTAAGTTTTTAACAGCTTTCTATGGGCAGATATGTCTGAGCAGCTATAGTTGGAAGCATTCGCATTAATTTATTCTGCACCATATAGAGTATCACTTATTCCGGCTTTTTCCATGGCAGGGTAATCAGCCGGAGAGATACCAATATAACGGGAGGAGTTTGATGCAGAGAGTCATAGCAGCAGGGAAGACTTTTTTACTGATACTCTCTCTTGTCCTTATCTCTCCGCTGGTGAGCGAGGGGGCCAAGCCTCAGGAAGTGGCCGCTCCCTCGTCCTCTGAAAAGATTCAGACCGCCGCATCTGTAGTAAACAGCCAGAATAAAAAAGCCGCGAT
>JAPLIX010000364.1 GCA_026388865.1 Pseudomonadota bacterium
ACGCCCTGGTTGCCCAGGAGTTTATCGCCTATTATTGCAGTCCTGCTGCCGAAGCCCCGCAAACAGTGAAAGCGAAAAAAGCAAAGAAAATTGACGCCAATAAAGACGGTAAAATAGAAGATGATGAGTGTGTTGCCTTCTGGGTAGCCCAGACCAGCGACATGGACCTCAATAAGGACGGCAAGGTGACCATGGATGAATTCCTGGCAGCGGCAAAAAAGGAGTTCAAAGCCATTGATAAAAACGGCGATGGAGTTATTTCCGTGCAGGAGCTTGATTACTACTATGCCCCGCAGAAGGTGAAAGCCAAGAAGTAAGGCAGCGTTACAGATCAGCTCCGCTCACGAGAGCTGCGGGTAATAATTGCTTAAACCGGCTCGTATGCAGTGCCGCCGCTGTTTGCGGCGCATTGATTTTTAACGGCGGGGAGGCACTAGTCTCCCCGCCGTTTTTTTGTCGGATTGTTTCACTTTTCTCTTACCGGGTCACGAATTTCAAGGCAGCCATCGAAAATTAGCTGTCAGCGCTCAGCGTTAAGCTTTCAGCAATATACGTGTCTCGTCCACCCTCCGCAGTCTGTGAACAAACATTATTGGTGATTGCTAAGTACCCGTTTGAATTCCAAATGGCCACACTTTTCAGTGCTACGGAGGACGGGTCGCTCGTGCCCCGGAATTTTTTATCGTCTGTCATCTGTCTTCTTTTTCCCGCTCAGCCGTTCGGCCCTGAGCCTTTCGGTCGAAGGGCACTCGTTACTCAGCCCTCAGCACTTTTCTAAATAGCCACTTCAAAAAAGCTTTTGTCGTAATGAAACTGCGCCTTCTTATTTCCAGGGGCCGGGGGCCATCCATAAAGATTTAAAAGATCTTGTGCTGGCAAGACTTTTCGCTACCGGCCCGAGAAATGCTGTAATAGCGGCGACTATCTTATGAAAGTCCCTGGGAATATCCGGCAACCGGTTTTTTTCGATAAATGCCTTCCACTGCGCATTTTTTATCGGATCTTTTGAGAACTCAGGTGTAAACGCAGTAGGCACGGAAAGGACAGCGGTCGAGCGAGCTGCAAAGGTCGCCCTCATGGCTTTCTGTAAGATACTGCCCGCGAAGTTGAACTGGCGGGATAAAAACCAAGCTTGACCATGGCTTCAAACTTTTCGGCTATAACGCTTTCCCTGCTGTATCCGAGAAGATGGGGCTTGGGAAAGTCAAGTAGTGTCGGATAAATGATGGATTTTGGCAGAGGGACAACCACGTCACCAAATCCGATATCAAGCTGTATGCTGATGCGTACCGTATCCAGCTTGCCTCGAAACTTGATACGCACCCCCTCCTCGGTGATGCGTTGCCCCGCAGCACTATGCGCATCAAAGATAATCCCGTCAGGCTCAACCCGTTGAGTACATATTTTTTTAGTTATATCAACAAGACCTTCCATACTGTTGTCAGTCTGCCCCAGCAAATCAATGTCCCTTGTTGGCCGGGCAAGCGGCGCTTTCCATACCGGAAGCATTAAAGCGCCCTTGAGGACAAATTTGCCGGCAAAGGATGATTTTGACAGGCGATAGAGGAACCGTTCCATGGCAAAATACTGAACCAGTTCGCTGAAGGGGCGATGTGTTTCCCGCGCTTTATTAAGAAGTCGCTGGCGCACCGAAGCAGCAATGTCAATTGGGGTTTTCTTCATAGTATGGCCTCCAGATACGGGCGCATCACCTTTTCAACCCGGCAGGCGCGGGCAAAATACATCACTTCATCCACGCTGAAGCGTTTCGTTCCCCGGTAAAGTTTGAGAGCCTCTATTGCTACATCAAGGCCGATTTTGTTCCGGTACTTGAAACAATCTGCCAGGGTCTTAGCGGGACTGTAAATGCGCAGGGAAACATCATCGACCTTTGTTTGCTCAATGCCTTCACTATATGAACTGCCGGAAAAGCGGAATATGCGAACCGGAGGATAATCAATTCTGGGCACTTGAGCATTCCGTGAAACTGCAAGATGAACCTCATGAGGAATTTGAGTCGTGATCTCATGGAAAGACAGGGCGGAGATCAGGCAAATTACCCCGTTGGGAACCCGCTTGCTCACAGATACAAGGTCCGGGTTTCCAAGAGGCGGCAGGTCGGCAAGGCGATAAAGGCCGCGGCTCAGTTTTTCAATCACACCTTCTCCCAGCATTTCATAGAGAGTTCGAGGATGTATTCCCGCACGCATGGCCTCTGAAGTTCTAACTATCCCTCCGCGCTTATGAAATACGGCTATAGATTTCTTATGCTGGTCTTTGCTTTGAAGCATATTCGTATCTTGGATAATATAATTACCAGTTATTAATATATGGAGCTATTATTAACCATCTTTAATTTAATTGCAAGCTAAAAAATCTGTTTTATTTCGGTCATTTGGCCAAAGTTTTTTACCTGCTCCCCATAGCCTGTCGCCTTTTTCCATTCGCCATTGCTTTGTGCCTTTGTAGCTTCAGCCTCTGTGCCTGCCTTTTTCTGTTGCCTATTGCCTGCCTGCCCGCCGTAGCCTTGCGCGAAGGCGGGGTGCCTCTCGCCTTTTATTTCTTGACTCTCTCCCCGTTCAGCTATATATGCAGTTTTAGTGAATTACCCCGCAGCAGAGCTGCGAGGCATCTTCCCAATTAATTTATTTTCTTTAATAGCATTCATCCCCGCTGTAGAACAGCGGGGTATTCTGCTTGTTTTTTATAAAGAGGAGGGGGAAACGCTTCTCATTTCTCATCCAAATATCCGCTCACTGCTTTATCACCCGTCAAGATAATCCCCTTTGAATTTTGAAGTTTTAGTTTTGTTAGACAACAATACGGGAAGTCCCCGTATTTTCCGTATTTTCCTTCCATTCGACCGCATAGGAATTCCCCATATATCCACCGACAGAGGCATTAAATACATTCGGGTAAAAAGTTTCACTCATTTTTCAACCTTAATCAATTAGGAAAAGTTTTGGTCAGGTCTTGGATTGTGAATCGTGGGACAAAAAGAGTGGAAAAAAGAAATGTGTAGCGGTTCTAATTTCCTGATTTTGTCTAAAGCCAAACTTTTTTGCCAGCAAAGATTTACTCAGGACATTGAGTAGATTTACTCAGTATGCTGAGTAAAATGAAACACTCAATACAAGTAAGCAGGCCCATTAAAAATCAACCGGCTTTGCCAGAATCTCCCGTACCTTGATATTAAAGAAGCGGTTTGAAGAATCGGCCGCGATAACAGCCGCGGTATCCGCGCCGCGCCCTGTGCCGCCGACAGCAATTACATCGCCCGCCGGGATGAGCCCGGCATCAGCTGCCATGGCAGCTATCTCCACGCACACCTTGATGCCCTGACCGAACATCCGCAGGGTGTCCGCCACCACCTGCTCATGGGAAAAATTATAGCGCGTGCGAAGCGCTGCCCCCAGCCCCCGCAGCACATGCGTGCCCGTGTAAACAATGCCGCCCAGGCGTGTGATTTCTTCGCGTGCCTTCTCGTTAAACTCCTGCGCGCCGGGCTCTTTGAACCCGCTGTTATGGGTTACCACAATTATCTGAATGCCTGAGCCCTGAAACAGCCGCGCTGCCGCAAGCCCTGTCTCCCCGCCTGTTGAGGCAACCAGAACAAAGCCGATGCCCCGCTTTACTGCCTCGGCTTTTGCAATCCGCAGGGTTTCCTGCGTGTTTTCTTTTCCTGCCTTTTGAAAATACACTGCGCCCTCTGCTCGCGCGAAGCCGCTACCGGACCGTGTCCAGCAGGTCGCTTGCTGCAGCACTCTTTACCTGGCTTTCCTCCCATACCATCTGGCAGTTGCCTTCAAAGAGCACGCCCTCGGCAATAATAAGGCTGCCGGTTTTTATGTTGCCCCTGAGCTTGCCGTGAGAAGTAATCTCGAGCTTGGTCTTGGCGACAATATTGCCGTGCACTTCCCCGCTCATGAGCACCGTGTCCGCGGTAATGTCTGCTTCCACCTTGCCGGTCTCACCGATGATGATACAGGCATCACTCATGATCTTTCCCTTGAACACGCCTTCCACGCAGACATTCTCCCGGGAGGAAATTATTCCCTCAATCATGGTGCCGGTGCCGATAATGGTATCCCGCGGTACTGCTTCCGCGGATTCATACCGGACATGGGTATCTGTTTCAGCATTTTTTTTGAAAATGCTCATATAAAACCCCCTGTTAAAAGCTGTCAGCAATCAGCGTTCAGCTTTCAGTTTAATTTACTTTGTGCCTATTGCCTGCTTGTCCGCCGTAGTCCCGAATCCGGGACGAAGGTGGGTTGCCTGTTTCAAATTGACTTTACCTCATAAACCACAACCCTTGTCAAGGAGAATGTGGGCGGCTGTGAGCGTGCCTGCTACTGCCTGTTTCACAGCTGCGCTTCTATCCTCCGGATGACCATTTCCCGGGGCAGGTTATTATAGCTTCAATTATTAAAATATGGTATTAGTTCAGCAACTTAAGCGCTTGCAGCGGCGATGCTCTTTTCTTATAATTGTAACACCGGCTTGCATGACGATTATGCCCTGGCTTCCCTACGAGAATGATGACTTCTGCATCGGCTCCATTCAGTACAGCTTCTGCAGCTCGTGCGGCCTCATGCTGACGCACGCCGCGCACTACCGACAGCAAGGTGAGCCGCTCTGCCAGGACTGCTATGACTCATTAAAAGGGGCCCCGGAGACAGGCGCTAAAAGCTCATAGGCTGCATCAGTTCCATTATACAAAAAGAAGGGTAGCATACCAATGATTAAAAAACTGTATCCTCTTGTTCTCTGCCTGCTGCTCGGATGCAGCCAGCAGTCCGGGAGCCTGGTAGAATCAACCGGCACCCTCGAGGCCACGCAGATTGATATCCGGGCAGAGGTCGGGGGAAAAACTCTAAAACTCAACTTTGATGACGGAGACCGGGTAACAAGGGGCGCGCTGTTTGCCGAGATCGACCGGGAAAAGCTTGAATACCAGCTCCAGGAGGCCCAGGCCCGCCTGCGGGAAAGCGAGGCCCAGCTGGCGCAGTTGCAGAGCGGGTTCAGAGTGGAAGAGGTGGGCAAAGCAAAAGAGATGTTTCTTGAAGCGCAGGTGCAGATGGAAGAGGCGGAGCGTGAATATAACCGGGTGCTCAAACTCTATCGGGAGAAGGTAGCTGCTCCTGATATGAAGGACCGGGCCGAGACCGCCTACAAATCAGCCCGCAAACGCTATGAAGCGGCAAATAACGATTATCAGATGATTAAAAAAGGTTACCGGGAAGAAGAGATAGCGCGCGCGCGCGCTGCAAAGGAAGGCGCTGAGGCGGCAATCCGGCTCATCCAGCGCAGCATTAAAGACGCGACCGTCATCATCCCCGCGAACGGCATCATGCAGGTGCGCTATGTGGAGCTGGGGGAGCTGGTAACTCCAGGCAGCATCCTGGCCACAATCACCGATCTGCATGATATGTGGATCATGGCCTATGTTTCTGAGAAGAACCTCGGGCAAATAAAGCTCGGGCAGAGCGCCGATGTATTTGTCGACTCCTTTCCGCAAAAACCGTTCCCGGGAAAAGTTACCTATATCTCCACCGAGGCGGAGTTCACCCCTAAAAATATCCAGACCAAGGAAGAGCGGGTGAAGCTGGTCTATGCGGTCAAGGTGCAGATTGACAACACCAAAGAACTCTTAAAAGTCGGCATGCCCGCGGATGTTGTCATCAGCGCAAGCCAGAACTGAACCATCGCCACGCTCTAAAAGATAGATTATTACCATGCCGGCAATCTCCACGACAAACCTGACCAAAAAATTTGACCGCGTCACTGCCGTCAACAGCCTGAATCTCTCCATAGAGAAGGGTGAGATTTTCGGCTTTCTCGGCCCCAACGGCGCCGGCAAGTCAACCACCATCCGCATGCTCTGCGGCATCCTCGAGCCCACCAGCGGCGACGGCCAGGTGGGCGGGTTTGACATCAACCGGGAGTCCGAGCAGATAAAAAAAATTATCGGCTACATGTCCCAGAGCTTTGGCCTCTACCAGGACCTGACCGTGGAGGAAAACCTCAAATTTTATTCCCGGCTCTACATTGCCGATCGCAAGACCGCCCTCCAGCACATTGAAGCAGTGGTTGAGCTGCTGCAGCTTGACCCCTACCGCAAACAGCTGGCGGCAAATCTTTCCGGCGGCTGGCGCCAGCGCCTGGCGCTTGCCTGCTCGGTGGTGCACCGGCCGCAGCTCATTTTTCTTGACGAGCCGACCGCGGGCATTGACCCGGTATCCCGGAGAATCCTCTGGGATTTGCTCTACGAGCTTGCCCACGGGGGCACCACCCTGTTTATCACCACCCATCACATGGAGGAGGCTGAGCGCTGCAACAAGATCGGCTTTATCTGGAAGGGCAACCTGGTGGCCTGCGACACCCCGGAGGGCGTGAAGCAGGGCCTGATGCATGAGCAGATACTGAGCCTGAAGTGCCCGGACCTTAACAGCGCCTACAAATATCTGCGCACTCACGGGCTGGTAAAAGATGTCAACCTCTATGGCGATGAAATAAATCTGGTGGTGGAAAATGCCGCCGCCGCCATCCCCGAGCTGAAAAAATCCCTCGCCGCGGCGCACCTCATGGTTGAAACCCTGGAGCAGATTCAGCCCTCTATTGAAGACGTGTTTGTGTCTTTGTCCAAAACCACCAGCAACGGGTAGGCGCCGCATGTTTCGCAGAATTTACGTTGTCGTGTGCAAGGAGCTGATCCAAATCAAGCGCGATCCCATCGCCCTCATGCTGCTCTTCATGCTGCCGGCGTTTCTGCTCTTTATTTTCGGCTTTGCCATTAATCTTGATATCCGCAAAATCCCGCTGGCCGTGCTCGACTATGACCGGACAGAAAATTCCCGCACCCTGGTTGACCGCTTTGTCACCTCCGGCTATTTTGTGCTCGTTAAGCGGCTCTCCTCAGAAGAAGAGATCAACCGGCTGCTTGACCGCGGCGAGGTCAAGGTCGTTCTCAAAATCCGCAATAATTTCCAGCGCGACGTCCTGAAAGGCAAAAGCACGCCGGTCCAGGTCCTGATTGACGGCACCGACAACAATACCGCGACCGTGGTCATGGGCTACGCCCGCACCATTATCCAGGAGCATTCGCGGGACGCGCTCTTTGAGCTGCTGCGGTCAAGCGGGGGAACGAGTTTTGCCGCCCTGCCCACCCTCGATGTGCGGCCCGATATCTGGTACAACCCGGAGCTGCGCAGCATCAATTTCATGGTGCCGGGGCTCATCGGCATCATCATGATGGTGGTCGCGGTGGTCAACATGTCGGTGTCGATCGTGCGGGAAAAAGAGCGCGGCACCATTGAGGCCATCATGGTCTCGCCCCTGAAGCCCTTTGAGCTGATGCTGGGAAAAATCGTGCCTTACATTATGATCGCCGTCACTGACCTGCTGTTCATAATAGTGCTGAGCCGCTTTTTTTTCGCGGTCCCGTTTAGGGGAAGCTTCTGGCTGTTTATGTTTGTGTCGCTCATCTTTCTGGCATCCGCCCTTTCCACGGGTCTCTTTATCTCAAGCATTACCAAGACCTGCCAGGTCGCCTGGCTCATCAGCTTCCTGACTACCATACTGCCGTCCATCATTCTTTCCGGCTTCATTTTTCCGATTTCAAGCATGCCGTGGCCCATCCAGCTCATCAGCTACAGCCTGCCGGTAAAATATTATATCACCATACTGCGCGGCATTATCCTGAAGGGCGTCGGCCTGACTATACTGTATCCGCAGGCACTCATACTGCTTGGCTTTGCGGTGGTACTCATCACGGTGAGCTCGTTCAGGTTCAAAAAACGTATCGCATAGTTTATGAGTCTCCAGCGCATTATTGCAATCATTATAAAAGAACTGCTCCAGCTGAAGCGGGACAAAAAAATGTATCCGCTGCTGTTTACGGCCCCTCTGGTTCAGCTGGTGGTGCTCGGCTATGCCGCAACCTTTGATATAAAAAACATCCCCACCGGCATCCTTGACCAGGACAACACCTTCATGAGCCGCCAGTATACAGACGCATTCTCCTATAACGGGTACTTTTCCATCCTCTACCGCGCCCGCACCCGCGACGAGCTGTGCCGCCTGCTTGATGCCGGTGACATAAAAATAGGACTTGATATCCCGCGGGACTTTCAGAAAAACCTGAAAAAAAATAAGCCGGCGCAGGTGCACGTGCTGGTCGACGGCGCTGACTCCAACAGCGCCACCATCGGCCTCACCTATGTGAATATTATCTCCCAGAAGTTCTCTTCAAAGCTCATCCTGCAGAGCATAGACACCACAGCCTTCCGCGAGGGGGATTTCCTCGGGACCTGGCGCCGCGCCATCGGGAAATCTCTGCTTGTGGACGATGCCATGCGCATCTGGTACAATCCGGAGCTTATCAGCAAATACTTTTTTGTTCCCGGCGTTATCTGCATGATCCTTTTGATCGTGACCACCAGCCTCACCTCGCTCAGCCTGGTCAAGGAAAAGGAGATCGGCACCATGGAGCAGCTCATGGTGACGCCGGTGAAAGCAAGCGAGATACTCCTGGGCAAGCTCATCCCCTTTATCATCATCGGCTTTCTGGACGTCATCTTCATCGTGCTCGCCGCCCTGTTCATATTTGACGTGCACGTAAAGGGCAGCCTGGTGCTCCTGTTTCTGTTTTCCGGGTTCTTCCTTTTCTCCACGCTCGGCCTGGGCATTTTTATCTCCACCGTGAGCCGCAGCCAGGAGCAGGCCATGATCATCGCGTTTTTCTTTATCCTCAACATGAACATGCTGTGCGGCGTCATCTTCCCCATTGAGAACATGCCGGCCATCATCCAGTGGTTCACCTACCTTTTGCCGCTGCGCTACTTTGCGATTATTGTGCGGGGGCTTTTTCTGAAGGGCGTGGGGCTTGACGTGCTCTGGGACCAGGGGCTTTATCTACTTTTGTGCGGGATTATCATCTTTGCCCTGAGCCTGAGCAGGATGAAGAAGAAAGTCTCGTGAAATAAAAGTTGGGGAGTTGAAGAGTTAGGGAGTTAAAAAGTTAAGGAGTTGAGCAGGTCACTACTCAACTCCTTAACTCCGAGAGTTCGTGCTTATTGCGCTGTTCGCGGTGTTTTCAGCTTCAGCAGCTCAAGTCTTGAGTATCCGAGGTACTTCCAGAACGCGCTGTCCCTGCTGTGGCACTTGTTGCAACCATTGAGATTGTCTTTTGTTGCATACCCCAGAGCGTTTTCACCCTTCTGCACGCCGTGATCTATTTTAAGAGCGCAGCCCATGGGGAAGGGTATCACCATGAGAAGCGCCTTGCGCAGCTTAAAATTATAGGGCGGGCTTCCTGCCGGCAGCCATCCTGAATCATCCATACCCTTGTTGGCTGCCGCTTCCAGATCACCGTCAACCAGGAAATCCTTCAGCTTGTAGGCAACCGGCTGGAGCACTCCCAGGTCAAACCACAACAGGGCTTCGTAGCGTTTAAACGCGGTGATCCTGGAGCCGTCATTGTTTCAGTAACCTTTCAGGCCTCCAATCGGGCCGATGGGACAGGGGCCTTCAAGCACACCTTCCCAGCCGCCG
>JAPLIX010000146.1:0-1364 GCA_026388865.1 Pseudomonadota bacterium
GGTAAGTTTTAAACTAAACAACCTGTGACCATGGCCACCCCTGGGGTGGCTCACAACCATCAAGCCCCCCGCATTGCGGGGGCGTTATGACTCTGCATTCCTGTGGTATACTATACATAGCAATTTTACTTGACAGCGGCAAACAAGTGTTGTTGCAGCTATCCGTTGAGACTCCCGGTATTTCCGCTCGCCGGGAAGAACACCAGCACCACGCATAAACAGGTTACCAGCATGAAAAACAAGAAAACAAACACCTGGCTGTCACAGGACAGCACAGATTTAATTGACTACTATCTGAGCTCTGCTGACATCATAGTCATCGAGAGAAAAAGGTTCATAAAGCTGCTGACTAACATCATCGGCTATCATTTCACCGGCAATAAAAAGCTTGCGGTCCTGGACGCGGGATGCGGTGACGGCTCCATTGCCGCGCATGTTATGGAAAAATATCCCGGGCATAGCTTTGTCCTGATGGACGGATCTCCGGAGATGCTCACGCGGGCGCGGGAAAAACTGCGCGGCGCAGAAAACGTTTCTTTTCTCTGCCGCAGCTTTGAAGACTTTTGCGATGACAGCGGGGACGGCGCTGCGTATGACGTTATATTTTCATCAAATGCCATACATCACCTGGACTTCACCGGCAAGTCCCGGCTCTATGAAAAATTATACAGCGCACTGCACACCGGCGGCCTGTTCCTCAATTTTGATGTGGTACAGCCGTCATCCGAGAGAAGTGAACAGTGGCAGTTCAATATGTGGCGCGACTGGATGAACGAACAGCTTGCCGCCAAAGATCGCGCTGCAGAGCTCGGCAAACATGACGGGCTGCCTGACCTGTATAAATCAAAAAAGGATAATCATCCGGATTCTCTATTTGATCAGTTGCAGGTTCTTGAGAAGACCGGGTTCAGGGATGTTGACTGCTTCTTTAAACACGGCATTTTTGCCCTGTTCGGGGGCACTAAATAATTCACTGCATCTATCAAGCGGGATAACGACCCGGCGCCTGCGGGGCAGAAGAAACGCCACCATCTGCTATTCGATGCCCTCACCGGTGATCCGCTGGAGGGTCTTTTTTGCTGCCTCCTGCTCGGCAGCTTTCTTATTTCTGCCCAGGCCGGTCTCATACCTGGTGCTGTTGATGGTAACGTGAACTTCAAACAGCTTGTCATGATCAGGCCCTTCTGTCCTGATAACCTCATACGCAGGGACTCCACCCAGTGCTGACTGGCTGTATTCCTGGAGCCGCGACTTATAGTCCTTCAACACACCCTTTTCATGTGCTTCGACAATCAGCTGTTTAAAGTGTTTCTCGATCAGCGCAAACGCTTTGTGGTACCCGCCATCATAATAAACAGCGGCCA
>JAPLIX010000146.1:1378-3584 GCA_026388865.1 Pseudomonadota bacterium
CTTCATAGACATTGGCCAGAATTGATTTCTTTGTTCTTCCCTGGCTTGCCTCCTCACCGCGTCCCAGCAGCACATAGCTGCCCAGGTCAAACCGGCCGGCAATTGATGCAATGCCCTCTTTATTAACAATAGCCGCCCTGAGCCGGGAAAGCCTGCCCTCTGAATAGTCCGGGAAACGGTCCATGAGTATGTGCGTAATAACCAGCTCCAGCACGGCATCGCCTAAAAACTCCAGCCGTTCATTGCCCATGCTGTCTTCCCCGTCTATTTCATTGGCATAGGACTTATGGGTAAGAGCCTGCCTGAGAAGCGAGCTATTTTGAAAATCATACTCAATTTTTTTCTGCAGCTCGTCAATACTCATTACACTGTCGGTCGTCATTGAATTGCTCCTTGTGCGTGTGCCCGTTTCTGCATTAATTATCAGAGGTTTTCAGCGTTCAGCCATCAGCAGTCAGCTATTGCCTATCCACCCTCCGCAGCAGCCTACTGCGGAGGACGGGTTGCCTATTGCCTTTGTTCCTGTTGCCTATTGCCTTTGTGCCTCTTGCCTTTTTATCTGCAATCCTCAATATCCCAGCGCCTTCCTACCACACCGCCAGAGCGCTGAAAAACGCGGCCTGCGCTTCCACCGGCACACTCAGGCCGGCTTTCTGAAACAGCAGGTGCTCAGCACGAGCATTATGAAAGATGATATGCTGCTGCATCGGTATATAATCGAATGGTTCCTGAGACCGGGTGCTTTTTACCATGTGCTGATACGCATCCCCTGCACAGTCGCGTATGATCCGTATCATATCGGGCCTGAATTCATCTCGTTCTGCAAGCCAGATATGCCCCCAGAATGCCGGCATGGCATCTATCCTGAGATTCCGGCAGGCAAGACAGTCCCGGTCAGCTGCCAGCTTTAGCTGCCGGAACAGCAGTTCCCGCTGCTCATCCGTCCCCTGCGGAAGGTGCACGGCAAGCCGTGTTTTGAGGTTGTCTCTCCGTCCGGTTTGGAGACTGACATTGGTTATTGCTGCATCCAGAAACATAACCGGGTAGCCTCTTTTCACCAGGCTCAGTGTTCCTGCCAGACGGATGAAAGAACCGGTGGCTCTCCGTTCCGTGTTTTTGTATACTTCAACCAGTCGCAGGTTTTGGTCTGGAGTGGCATATTTTGAGATTATATTGGTGGAAAATGTTTCATCAAGTTCACTCTGAATAATAAAATCACCATATTTCTTGAGCCCGGGGATATCGGGAAGAGGGATCAGAAAACTTCTGTCAAGCTGTGACGTCGATGGTGCCATAAAACCATCCATAAAATTATTTTCTATCATGCACTCCTCCAAACCTTTTAAATAAGGTTAAATTATATCATGCAAATAATTCTTTAAATAGAAACTTTTTAGTGATATATATTTTTTCATAGAGTAAAGTGTGCGTCCTGTCCCGACAGACTTCAGGGCTGAGGCGGCGCCGGCACTGTTCAATACCAATCACCTACTACCATCTATCCGTTTAAAGGGGTATACCGTATGGCTGCAATGGATATATCTGAACTGCTTATGTTTTCAATCAAACAGGGGGCATCTGACCTGCATCTCAGCGCTGGCGAGCCGCCGATACTGCGCATTCATGGTGATATGCGAAAGCTGGAGATGGACTGTCTCACCCAGGACCAGGTCCATAAAATGATCTATGATATTCTCAATGACACCCAGCGCAAGATGCTGGAAGAGCATAAGGAACTTGATTTCTCCATATCCCTCGGAGACTATGGCCGCTTTCGCGTTAATGTCTTCTACCAGAACAGGGGGGAGGCTGCAGTTTTAAGAACAATTCCCAGCAAGATAATGACCCTGGAGCAGCTGGGCCTGCCGCCGGTTGTCCGCCAAATTTGCCGGTATGAACGGGGCCTGGTCCTGGTCACCGGTCCTACCGGCAGCGGGAAATCAACCACCCTGGCCGCGATGATTGACCTCATCAATAATGAATATAAAAGCCATATTATTACCGTCGAGGATCCTATCGAATTTGTGCATGCTTCAAAAAGCTGTTTGATCAGCCAGAGAGAGCTTGGTGCCCACACCCTCAGCTTTGCCAATGCCCTGCGCAGCGCTCTCCGGGAAGACCCGGATGTCATTCTGGTGGGTGAAATGCGCGATCTTGAAACCATCGCTCTGGCCCTCACCGCTGCCGAGACCGGACACCTGGTCTT
>JAPLIX010000146.1:3613-3961 GCA_026388865.1 Pseudomonadota bacterium
CCAAAACCATCGACCGCATTATTGATGTGTTCCCGGCAGGACAGCAGGCGCAGATACGAACGCAGTTTTCCGAGACCCTTATGGCCGTCCTCTCACAAACCCTGTTTAAGCGCAGGGATGGCGCAGGCCGTGTTGCCGCGCTCGAGGTTATGATCGGCACGCCTGCCATCAGGAATCTTATCCGGGAAAACAAAATATCGCAGATTCCATCGGCAATGCAGACCGGGCAGAAATTCGGCATGCAGACTCTGGATGCCGCAATTAAGGAACTTATCAGCCGTCACCTTATTAATGCAGAGGAAGCCGAAGGCTTTCTCAACGCCTCCTCTGTATAGGCTCCTTAAGTGA
>JAPLIX010000428.1 GCA_026388865.1 Pseudomonadota bacterium
GGGAAACCCGACTTAAAAAAAATCGAGGAGGAGCGGGCAGCAATCAATACGCAGGTTGACAGACTGCAGGAGAAGAGCCTGAGCAAGGAACAGAAAAAAAAGATACTCGAGCAGATTCATAAGGATACTTCCAAGCAGCCGGTCACCTGCAACGAGTGCCACAGCAGGAAAAACCCGTTTATACCGCTGATCGATATCGGATATCCAAAGGAGCGGGCAGCCATGGTGACCAGCGATCAGATAACCAAAATGATTGACCAGTACGAAGTGTTTCACACGCCGAAATTTTTGGAACCCGAAAGGCAGCCAAAAAAATAATGAAGCGCCGCAGAATATTTTTCTTCTTTCTGACTGCAGGAGTGGTCCTTTTTTCTTCAGGCAGCGCACGTGCCTTTAAGATAACCCCGCTCAGACACCTGTTTGACATCGAACACGGCTTTCTTCAGCCCAGCGATGTAGACGTGGGGAAGAACCACGGGATATACGTGCTTGACGGGGTGAACAATCAGGTGAAGGTGTTTGATGAAAGGGGGGCTTTTCTGTTTTCCTTCGGCAGCAAGGGTACGGCAAAGGGCCAGTTCGAGTCCCCCCTCGGGCTTACCGTTGATAGCCAGGGCAGGGTCTTTGTGGCTGACACCGGCAACCGGCGCGTGCAGGTATTTTCTGCTGAGGGAAAAGCGCAGTCGGAATTTTCCGTTACGCTGAAAGATGCGCAGCATCCCTGCGACCCGGTAGATCTCGCGCTTGACGAGAAGCGCAATAGAATATACGTGGTGGATAATGAGAACCACAAAGTGCTGCTGTACTCCCTTGACAAATTTTCTTTCCTTGAGAGCTGGGGAAGAGAAGGTGAGGGCCGCCAGGAGTTTCGCTACCCGTTTTTCATAGCAGCGGGAAAGGACGGTACGGTTTTAATCGTGGACGTGCTTAATACCCGGGTGCAGGCATGGGACCCGAAAGGCAGGGCAGTAAGCACCATTGGTGAATGGGGCGTTGACGTGAGCCAGTTCTATCGGCCCAAGGGAGTATGCGTGGATAAGGACAACCGGGT
This sequence comes from Pseudomonadota bacterium, assembly GCA_026388865.1. Taxonomy (GTDB): domain Bacteria; phylum Desulfobacterota; class WTBG01; order CAIYCZ01; family CAIYCZ01; genus JAPLIX01. The sequence continues at coordinate 1,052 of JAPLIX010000428.1, forward strand.
GTTTGCCAGTGACAGCTATCTGGGGGCAATCCAGGTATTCAACCGTTACGGCAGCTTCCTGTCAGTGCTGGGGGATGAGTCCGGAAAAATCATCAAATGGAAAACACCTGTCGGCATGGCAATTGATGACCGGCAGCGGCTGTACGTGGTGGACATGATTGCCAACCGGGTGTGTGTATATCAAATTATAGACAAAGATATTGAGGTGGCCAGATGAACCGTAAAAAGATTGTGCTGCTCTGTTTTGTCGCTTGTCTATTGCTGCTGCAGATGCTGTGCACCCTGTCATTTGCCCGTGACCCTGAAAACTGCCTGTTCTGCCACAAGTACCGGAGGCTCCGGGGGTATGATGAAAAGGGCATCCTGCATAATTATTATGTGGATGCAAAGCTGCATAATGAATCTATCCATCGCGACGTGGCGTGCGTTGACTGCCACACGGATATTGACCAGGTGCCCCACAAGGCTGAAGCTAAGAAGGTTGACTGCTCCAAGGAGTGCCATATAGACAAATGGAAGATTATGAGCGGCGGCCCTTTTTCCCACCGGGACGTTGCCGAGAATTATCGCAGCAGCATTCACGGCGTCAAGCCGGATGACAAGCCGGAAGTCGCCCAGCTGAAGCCTGACTGCAAATACTGCCACCTGGATGATGTCTATGAGCTGTCTGAAGAAGTGCCTTCAGACGCCGTGCTGAAGCGCTGCATGAACTGCCATAAGGAAAAAGGGCTGAAAGATATTTTTATCCATATCTATCATCGCTTCAAGCGCAAGCATGTGAGAAAGCCGCTTGAAATCGTGGAGCTGTGCTCAAGCTGCCATGCGGACAAGGATTTTCAAAATGTCATGGGGTTTACCGGCGCGCGCGCGGAAGTGGTTGAGACCTACAAAGAGACCATCCACTACCGCATCCTGCAGCTGGGAGGCCAGGATACGGCAGACTGCACCAATTGTCATGCCGGCTCAACGATCCACAACATTCTCCCGGCTTCAGATCCGCAATCATCCGTCAACCCTGAGAACAGATACCGCACCTGTCAGGCTGAAAGCTGTCATCCCGGGGCCAGTCCCAGGATATCAAATATTGACAGTCATCTGAGCAAGGACAAGGATAAGGGCATTGAAATCACCATGGTTGAATCAGCCATGCAGGGTGTCATGTGGTTTACCCTGTTTTTCCTCTTTACCCTCATGGGCATGGAGACCTACGGCCGGCTGAGAAACCGTGATGCGCGGTTCGCCCGCTGGCTGAGAGTTCCGCAGCAATACCCCGGCAAAATGACGGCCGGGGAACATCATCTCGGCGAAATACCGAACCTGCACCGCTATGTGGAGTTCAATCCCAAAGGAGATTATCCCCGGTATTCAATTAATATCGTGATCAATCATTTCCTGGTCGGGATTACCTTTACCGTGGCAGTGGCTACCGGCCTGCCTCTCTATTTTCACAACTCCGCCATCTCCCATGAAGTAATAAATCTCGTGGGCGGGATTAATGTGACACGGGTAATACACCGTTTCAACGCAGCCCTGTTTACGTTTAACTGTCTCTATCATCTCATCGTGCTGCTCTGCGGAAC
>JAPLIX010000076.1:0-1677 GCA_026388865.1 Pseudomonadota bacterium
TGCCTGCGGGTCCAAGAGCTTATCCAGAAGGAATGTGAACCAGCGCTTATAAACCGGTTCTGTCTTCACGTCCTTTATAATCAGCCTGCTGCCCGGCGGTAAGAGCGCGTGGATTTTCCTGACGAGCGGCCGGACCGTTTCTGCAGAGATATGGTGGACTATATCAAGCATATATGCACCATTAAGAGTGGTGCCGCATTCATATGTTGTGGCATCGGCAACGACATACCTGACATTGGGGAGGGACAGGAGCGTCGCAGCTTTTTGTGCCATCTGGATGCGAGCTTTGTCTATATCTATGCCGATGATGGAAAGGCCGGGAAACTTCTTTGCATAATAGAGGGAAAAGAGTCCAAAACCACACCCCATATCCAGTATCTGTCCGCTTTCAGGCAGATACTGACCAATCTCGTCCAAGAACTGCTGGTGCATAATTTTGAAGCGCCCCCAGCAGTAGGCTTTTACAATTTTTGAATCATAGACACTGATTATCTCACTGATATCCTTATTTGACATAGGAGAGCGCCTCCTTTGACATTTTCAATATGAGATTAGATACCATGAAAGGGTAGCATGAACATAGTAGAAAATTTCAAGCAGTTACCGCGCACTCAAAAAATCGCTCTTTTATTCTTGACGATCTATTCTTTTGCCATTTTTTTCTATGGAATCAGAGCTGCTTTGAAATCATCAAGCGACCAGCAGAGTTTCTATATGACATCAAAACTGTTGCTGCAGAAGGTCGATCCCGCCCAAATGACCACTGATTATTTAAAAAGCACCGAGACTGATGTGACGTTCGGCGATATTGATCGACATGGGGGAAGAAGTATGTACCCTCCATCAACTCATGTACTGCTCATTCCCTTCTATGCGTTTCTTCTCTCCCCTGTTCTATCTAAATATTGCTGGCTCTTCTGCAATATCATGTGTCTGGGAATTATTTATTATGTATTATGTGTGCGCTATTTATCTGCGGCATCATCTTTTTACAAATATATTTTATTGTGCGTGCTCATCGGCGCAGCCTCAACAAAGACCAATCTGGGGCTTGGTCAGACATCCCTGTTCAGTTGTGCCGCATTTTTGCTCACGCTGTTGTTAAAAGACCGGCATAAATGGCTAAGCGGTATTGCCTTTGCCCTGGCTGTGACAAAACCGTCCCTCATGGTACTCTTTGCCATCTATCTGCTGTGCAGAAAAGAATATCGTATTGTAATTACTGCCTGCGCGATTCATCTTCTTTTGACTGCCGGCATAAGCTTGTGGATGGGGGTCTCTCCCGTAACGCTGATGAATAATTATTTGGCGAAAGTCTCTTTGCTTACCTTTTATAAAGGAGCTGTCGCATTTTATTATCAGACAAACGGGATATCATTTAAATCATTGCTCTTTACCCTCAACATGTCACAATCTGTTATCAATATAGCGACCGTGGTACTGTATGCATTAGCAATAGCCTTTATATTGAAAATAAAAAACAATGAAGAACACTATGTGCTGGGAGTTACTGCACTCCTCACCATGCTGGTTGATTATCACCAGCACTATGATTTTATTGTATTGCTGTTCATGTTTCCGGTTTTTGCGGCTTACGCTCAATATAAACGGAAACCCACTTGGTCGTTCCTGTACTTTCTGTTTCTCTTGTATATTCCGAACTTCTCTCGCATCAAT
>JAPLIX010000076.1:1715-3946 GCA_026388865.1 Pseudomonadota bacterium
AATCAAAACTGGCAACGGCAAGCTTTTTTTTATCCCCCATGAACTATCTATTCTGGTGGCAGGTGTTTTATACAGGACTGTATGTTTTTCTGCTGTTGGTTTATATGAACGCTTTTAGCAGGAAAAATATAAGCACTTCCCCATAATAATAGATCGGTACAGACAAGTAAACATTTTACAGAAGCTGTTACTTCGCCATATACTGCTTGAGATACTGTGCTGTGTAGGATGTTCCCTGGATTGCAACCTCCTGCGGTGAACCGCTCGCCACTACAAAGCCCCCCTGGTCACCGCCTTCGGGACCCAAATCTATAATATAATCAGCCTGCCGGATCACTTCCAGGTTATGCTCGATAATGACCATGGTGTTGGCAAGGGCTACCAGGTCATGGAGCACGTCCATAAGCCGGTCAATGTCTGCCAGGTGGAGGCCGGTGGTGGGCTCGTCAAGAATATAGAGCGTCCGGCCCTGGGCAGTTTTACTCAGCTCAGCAGCTATTTTAATGCGCTGGGCTTCGCCGCCGGAGAGCGTGGGACTCTGCTGCCCGAGGGTCAGGTAGCCAAGGCCCATGCGCTGCAGCAGCTTGAGCGGCCGGCAGGCTGACGGGAACGCCGCGAAAAAATCGCACGCTTCATCAACGGTCATGGCAAGTACCTGGGAAATGTTTTTCCCCTTCAGCAGCACTGACCGGGTCTCCTCGTTAAACCGCGCTCCCCGGCAGACGTCGCACCCCACATAGACATCCGGCAGAAAGCTCATCTCCATCCTTATTTTCCCCTGGCCCGAGCATTTTTCACACCGGCCGCCGCTGATGTTAAACGAAAAGCGGCTTGCCGTGAAGCCCCTTACTTGCGCTTCAGGTACCTGGGCGAACAGGTTCCGGATATCCACATAAAAGCCGATATAGGTGGCCGGGGTCGAGCGGGGAGTCTTGCCGATGGGCGACTGGTCTATCTCCGCCACGCGGGTGAACTGCTCTGCTCCTGTGATGCGGTCATGGGTTCCCACCGGGCCGTGGCAGCTGTTAAGGAGCCTTTTAACTCCCTCATACAGGGTCTCCTTTACCAGCGTGCTTTTCCCTGAGCCTGATACGCCGGTCACTACTATGAGCCGCTGCGCAGGGAACTGCACGGTAATGTTTTTCAGGTTATGCTCCCGCGCTCCCTGCACAGTGACAAAGGAGCAGCCGGCAAGGGGCCGCGGCTGCCGATGCGTGCGGGTGTCTATGGTTCGGGAAAGGCAGGCGCCGGTGAGTGATTCGCTGCAGGCCATGATCTCTGCCGGCGTGCCTGCTGCAACCACTGCGCCGCCGTGAATACCGCCCCCCGGGCCCAGGTCCACCACAAAATCAGCGCTGCGGATGGTCTCCTCGTCATGCTCGACGATAATGAGAGAGTTGCCGTTTTCTTGCAGGGTTCTTAAGATTCGCAGCAGATTTTGGTTGTCATGCGGATGCAGGCCGATAGTCGGCTCGTCAAGGATATAGGCCACGCCGCGCAGGTTTGAGCCCATCTGGGCGGCCAGCCGGATTCTCTGTGCCTCTCCTCCTGAGAGCGTGTCTCCGCCGCGGTCAAGTGAGAGATAGGAAAGTCCGGCCCGATGGAGAAAATCAAGGCGTGCGCGTATCTCTTGCAGCACCGGTGCTGCGATTGCCTGCTGCTTTCCCGGGAATGATAGCGCGGCGAGAAAGGCCAGCAGCTCAGGCGGCGTCATCCGGGCGGCATCGGCAATAGAGCGCCCGCCGATGGTAACCGACAGCGCCAGCTTGTTGAGCCGTGCGCCGTTACAGGCGCTGCACGGGGCTTCGCGGCAGAACTGCGCGAGGTACTGGCTCCAGGCATCATCTTCTTCTGCGTTCGCAGATTCATGAAACAGGTTGATGAGGCCCGAAAACTTTCTGCTGCCATGAAAAAGCGCCTGCAGGCGGGAAGCGGAAAGCTTTGCCAGCGGCGTGTCCGGATCGATCTTCAGCCCGGTTTCGATAGTGTGAAAAATTTTTTTCCTGAGATGCCGGTCAATGTGTGCTGAAGCGAGCGGGATGATAGCGCCCTGGTTTATGGACAGCGTCCGGTCAGGTGCCAGGAGTTCGGCTGCGAGACGGGCCTCCCTTCCTGTTCCCGAGCAGGCTTTGCACGTTCCCTGACTGTTGTGAAAGGAAAAGAGCCGGGGATCAGGCTCCTCAACGCCGGTCCCGCCTTGGGAGCAGAACCGGCGCGTGCTGTAGGTGTGC
>JAPLIX010000189.1:0-3334 GCA_026388865.1 Pseudomonadota bacterium
GCTTAAACAAATTGAGATTCATAAATGGATTACCAAAGGCAGTAAACAATAACGGTGCAGTCTCACCCGCAACCCGCGCAATGCTCAGGATAATTCCGGTCACCAATCCGCTCAGCCCTGCCGGTACCACAACTTTAAGAATTGTTTTGTAATAGGGCACTCCCAGGGCCAGGGATGCTTCTTTCAGAGTTTCGGGGATAAGCTTCAGGGTTTCTTCCGCGGTGCGGACAATTACCGGCAGCATCATTATGGCCAGCGCGATCCCGCCGGAAAACGCGGAAAAGGTTCTCAGCGGCTTTACAATCCATACATAGGCAATAATGCCGATAACAATTGAAGGGATTCCATGCAAGATTTCAACGCAGAGCCTTACCAGGTAGGAAAGCCTGCCCTCTTTATGTTCGGCAAGATAAATTCCCGCGCTTATCCCTAAAGGAACAGCTAATGTACAGGCGACGACCAGCAGCATCAGGGTTCCCACAATGGCGTTGGAAATACCGCCCCCTGATTCCCCGACGGGTTTGGGAAGCTGGGTGAGAAACTGCCAGTTAATAACAGCGATGCCATTCTTAGCTATATAAAACAGTATGAAAAGAAGCGGCAGTATTGAGCAGAATGAAAAGCTAATAACTGCTGTTTTAAATAGCCGGTCCTTCAACAGTCTGAAAAGAAACTTGTCCCGCTGCATACTAAACCTGCACGCTCATCTTTTTTATGATCTGTTTTCCAAGAATATTTATGATCATGGTGACCATAAAAAGCAGCAGCCCGATCTCCACCAAAGAAGACACATATAGAGTACTGGTTGCCTCGGTGAACTCATTGGCAATAACGCTTGCCATGGTATTTGCCGGGGCAAAGATGCTTTGCGGGATACCGTTAGCGTTACCAATAACCATGGTAACTGCCATCGTCTCTCCGACCGCCCTCCCCAAAGCGAGGATATTTCCGGCTGTTACTCCTGACACCACATAAGGGAGAATAACCCTGCGTATGACCTCAAACCGCGTGGCGCCAAGCGAATAGGCCGCCTCTTTAAGCTCCGCAGGAACGAGCTGCAGCACTTCTCTGCCAAGAGAAGCAGAATAGGGAATAATCATAACCGCAAGGATAAGAGACGAAGTTGCAATGCCAACGCCATAGGGTGTGACACCGAGCTTCACCTCTACAGCCCGTACCACCGGCACCAGAATAAAGAGCCCCCAGAACCCGTAAATTACCGAAGGCACCCCTGCCAGCAGTTCCACCGCACTTCTCAAAAATGAGGGTACCACGCCCTCCGCAGCATATTCTCCCAGATAGATGGAGAGCGAGAGAGAAAAGGGGATGGATATCACGAGAGCCAGAAAAGAAGTAATAAGGGTTCCGATGAGGAACGGCAACGCGCCAAACTCCCCGGCCACGGGGTCCCAGGTTTTCGATACCAAAAACCTCAGGCCAAATTCCTTTATAGAAGGCAAAGACCAGATGAGAAGGGTGAGGAAAACAGAAAAAAGGAGTACGACCATGCAGAGCGCTGAGCCATAGAGGATTGCGCGGAAAATAGATTCAGGCGTGGTAAACGGATCAAACGTTTTGCTTTTTGTTTTTACGTTAGCAGATTCCAGGAAGTCAATCACCCCGGTTGCTCCTGTATTGATTTCAGTCTCCATGAACCCCTTTTTTATAGCACAAAAAACAGGGGGTAGAAACAGTATCTACCCCCTGCTCATAGTACGTTACTTTTTAAGCAGCGGCACACCATTGTAAACAACTGATTGTAAAATCTGTTCCCCCTTAGCGACTGCACTTTTGGGGATAGGGGCATAATGCATCGGTTCAGCGATTTGCTGCCCTTCATGAATCATCCACCATAATAGCTTTATCAGTTCATCAGCCTTTTCTTTGCTGCGATCAGCATACTTCTGCTCTTTATAGAAAATCAGCCAGGTAAAGCCGCTTATGGGATAGCCGTCCGCTGCAGCGGTATCAGTGAGAGAAACCCTGGTGTCATCCGGCATCTCAATATTGGCGGCTGCGCTGGTCGATTGAATATTCGGTTCAATGAAATTTCCCGCCTTATTCTTAATGATGCCTGCCGGCATATTGTTCTGCGTGGTATAAATTAATTCCACATAGCCGATAGCGCCGGGAGTCTGATTGATAAAGCCGGCCACGCCGGGATTGCCTTTTGCGCCGAGCCCCACCGGCCAGTTGAGGGATTTATCCGCCCCGACTTTAAATACCCAGTCCTTGCTCACCTTACTCAGGTAGTCGCTGAAGATAAACGTGGTGCCGCTGCCGTCCGAGCGGTGGACAACGACAATACTCATGCCCGGAAGCTTGACATCTGGATTGACAGCCGCAATCCGGGGATCATCCCAGCGGGTGATTTTCCCGAGGAAAATATCCGCTATCACATCCGGGGTGAATTTTAATTTCGGCTTATCAGGCAGATTGTAGGTAACCACTACTGCGCCGAGGCAGGTGGGGATATGTAAAACCGGGACTTCGGCTTTTTTCATTTCCCGTTCATTCATGAAGGCATCGGTCCCGCCGAAATCAACGGTCTTATTGATAAGCTGCTGAATTCCGCCGCCGGAGCCAATCGCCTGATAGTTTATTTTTACTTTATATGCCTGGTAATAGGTATCAAACATCTTTGAATACAGCGGATAGGGAAACGTTGCTCCCGCGCCCAGCAGTTCCTTTGACTCCGCGTGGGCAGGGCAGGGGGAATAGCTCAGCAGCATCAGCAGCGATAATACTGCGCAGCATAATAGTTTTTTCATTTCTTGCCTCCTTATTATGTTGGTTGTTTGCTCTTTAAAACTTGAAGTTTATATCGGTCTGCAGTATGTTTTTTGGTTTTTCCGGCGATTTGATTTTTTCAGTCCGGTAATAGTTCATCTCATACCATACATTCTTCATAAGGCCATACTGGAATGTAGCCTTGTGTCCGTAGGCGCCGGTTGCGCCGCCGTAGAAGTCCGAATCGGGCAGAACATCCAGGACCGCGTCGCTTTCAAGCCGCCGGAATGAATATTTAAACTGCCACTGCTTCTTATCCGTGACCTTCTCGTCCCCAAAATAAAATCCGGTCATGAAGCCGTTATTATTTCCTGACACAGCGGTATTGTGGGTAAATTCGCCAAACAGGGCGGCATAGTTAACCATATTCCGGAGTGGATTTTTAAACCCTAATTCTCCGGTCATGGTCAGCAAATTATAGCCGTACTTATAGACCTTCACGCCCGCTTTATTCGTTTCATAGGTGTTGGTCCCCGCTGAGTAGGCAAGCTGCGGTTTGCCTTCTATGTTAGGTATGTTGGTCCATCCCAGCGCGTATTTCAGT
>JAPLIX010000189.1:3379-3726 GCA_026388865.1 Pseudomonadota bacterium
CGTATTTCAGTTTCGTACACTCGGTGATTCTCCAGTCAATGCCGGGCTGAATAACAAACATATACGGATTATTATTGTCCTTGGCATTCTCATTGAGAATAAATACCGCGGTGTTCAAGAACCCGCTTACATCATCGTTAAATTTCCGGTTGAACTGCGCGGCAACGCCTTCCGGCCGTATATCATTATCCCAGATGAGCTGATCGACGACATACACCGGGTTTTTCATCTTGCCGCCGAGAAGAGTTACCCATTCATAGGGTGTCCAGGCAACATAGGCCAGGTCAATGTTCAACTGCTTATGGGAAAAAACATCGTTAAAAGTCTGGTTTGTTGAACGCGGGTCA
>JAPLIX010000495.1 GCA_026388865.1 Pseudomonadota bacterium
AACCGTCATTTATAATGCCGCAGATGGAGAGATACCAAAGGCTGATGAAAAGCAGGCTGATCTCCCCCCGGCAATCAGGGGCAGCAAAAAGATTGTCACCGCTGGCCGCCTTGTTCCCTGGAAAGGTTTTACCGGACTCATGGGCGTGATGGAATTTTTTCCCGAGGCGCATCTCATCATCGTTGGAGAAGGGCCGGAAAAACATAACCTGCAAAACATCATTACCGAAAATAAACTGCAGGCTCGGGTGAGCCTTGAGGGAAATCTTTCCCGGCAGAAGCTTCTGGTACTGCTTAAGAATGCTGATCTCTTCGTCCTGAACTCAACCTACGAGGGACTTCCCCATATTGTTCTTGAAGCCCTCCAGTCACGCGTTCCGGTTATAGCAACCAATGTCGGCGGTACCGGCGAGCTCATTCAGCATGAATACAACGGGCTGCTCATCCCCGCCGGTGATCAGCGCGCGCTGCGCACTGCCCTGCAGCGCCTTCTGGAAGATGCAGTGTTATGCGCCCGGCTGGTGGAGAGCGGAGCTGCAAGCCTTGAAAAATTCTCCTGGGCAGCCCTGGTTGATCAGACCGAAGCGGTATTGGCGGCCGCATGCGGCCGCACCGCAGCGGGCAGCAGCCGGGGCACTGCTGCCGCAAAACCGATTCCGGTTCTTTTTCTGAGCAGCGCCCGCTACGCAAATCCTCCTGACGAGACTTCACAAAAAAAATGGCGCGGGCTTGCACCCCTTTTGCAGTCAACCATCATATCCTTTGGCAATGGCAGCAGCTTCCAGAAGTTTGCATTTGCCGGTTCCTGCTTAGTGCTGCTGCCGTCGAGCATGCCGCGCCTGTTGCGCTATGGTCTGCATTTTATCTATTCATTTTTTTATACCCTGTACGGTGCCCTGCGCGGTACCTGTAAAGCAATCATAGCCCAGAGCCCGTATGAGGCCCTGGCTCCGGCGCTGGCACTTCTGCCCTGGAAACTGTTTTGGTCACATAAAAAGCCCCGGCTCATTGTTGAGGTACACAGTGACTGGGGAGCAGGCGCCATGCTCTACCATCACTATGCGCCGTTTGCCTGGCTGGAAAAGCCCGTAAGAAAGCTGGTGGGGAGCGTAAGCCTTTCCCAGGCTGATGCCTACCGGGTAATATCCGAGTATTGCCGCAGCCTCGTTCCTGATAATAAAAAGCCGGTCTTTGTGTTTCCGACCTTTACTGACCTTGACAGTTTTTCTGATCCCATGCCGGAAACAGTGCGGGGGGCGGTAAAAACCATCGGCGGGCCGTATGTTATTTTTGTCGGCATGCTGATTTATTTGAAAGGCATACAGTATCTCATTAAGGCATTCAAAGAAGTGCAGCTCAAGCATCCCGGGGCAAAACTGGTTATAGCCGGGCAAGGCAGAGAAGAAGAGAACCTCAAATCACTGGCTCAGGAACTCGGTCTTTCCCGGCAGGTCATGTTCGCAGGGTTTCTTGAGCAAACGGTTCTTGCGGCATACATTAAGGGAAGCCGGGCCCTGGTGCTGCCATCTCTCACCGAGGGCCTGGGACGCGTGGCCATAGAAGCGCAGTTTCTCGGGAAACCGGTGATTGCCTCCCGGGTCGGCGGCATCCCCGAGATCATTGCGGATGGAGAAACCGGGCTGCTGGTGGATCCGGAGGACAGCCGCGGCCTTGCTGATGCAATGGTGCGGCTGCTTGATGATACCCAGCTTGCTGAGCGCATGGGAACTGCGGGTAGAAATGCGGTGCTCAGGAAGTTTAATTATCAGGACTACTTCAGGTCCTACCATGCCATGGTGCACAAGGTCTGCCATGGATAGAGAACAGAAGCCCCTGCGCATGCTATACTTGTCAACCGCCCGCATCCCCAGTGAAAAGGCCCATGCCTACCAGATTGTTAAAATGTGTGAGGCCTTTGCCCGGCAGGAAGCTGATGTGACGCTGCTCTATCAGAAGAGGGATAACTCAGCATGGACGCAGGATATACACGACGTATTTGCCTATTACGGGGTGCGGGTTCCGTTTGCCATGAAACAGCTCTTCTGTTTTGAGCTGCCGTTCCTGGGGGAAAGGATGGCACGGCTGCAATTTTACGCGGGTATTGTTTGTTATCTGGCGGCAGCGGTCTGTTTTATCATCTTCCGGAGAAAATCGATCGATGTCATTTACTGCCGTGACAAATTTTCGCTTATGGTACTGGGGGTGCTGACAGCAATCGTGCGTATTCCTGTTTTTTACGAAGCCCACGACTTTCCCCAGTCTCTGGTATGGCTGCAGTTTTTATTTTTTCAACAGACCAATGGAGTCATCGTCCTTACCGAACAGCTGAAAAACAGGTTTTTGCAAAGAGGGCTGCCTGCTGAAAAAATAATGGTTGCGCATGACGCTGTTGACCTGGAACAGTTTGAGAATAACAAAAAAAAGGTATTGAATGTGCGGGCACTGCTTAAAATACCGCCTGAGGCATTTCTCAGCGGGTAGATTGGGGGTTTTGTAACCATGGATAAAGAAAAAGGGATACGGGAATTGATTGAAGCTATGCAGTATGTTACCAATTGTCCGGTACCGGTCTATCTTGCTTGTATCGGCGGGCCCATGAGTGCCGTGCCCTCATATGGTGCTGTCATCGATGAGCTCGGGCTCAGCAGGGAGCGCTTTAAATTTCATGACCTGGTGCCGACAGGGGATGTTCCCTCCTATCTCGCGGCATTTGACCTGGCTGCCATGCCCTTTCCCTGGACACCCCACTATGCGTTCAACATGTCGCCGCTTAAAATGTTTGAGTATATGGCCGCAGGAAAGCCGATTGTTGCAACAAAATTGCCCGCGGTAATGGAGTTACTCAAAGATGGTGTCAATGCCGTCCTGGTGGAGCCTGACAATCCGGCAGCGCTTGCCCGGGGTATACAGCATATTGTTCTTGACCCGGCATTTGCCCGGAAGATCGGTGAAAACTCCCGCAGGGACGTGAACAGCTATACCTGGCAGCGGCGCGCCGAAAAGATCCTTGCGTTTATCGGCAACAGGCAGACGTGATGTTCCCCGCGCATCCCGGCACGTTCCGGTAACAAGAGGTGTGAATGGTTTCAAGAGAAACAAAGCGATTGCCAGAAAACAAACAGCACGTGCAATAAACCATCGGTCACCGGTTTTTATCCTGCGGAAACGCAGCCAAACGCACCTGCGAGCGGAAAGAGCATTTAATATATGCGCATTTTTGTTGGCACCCTTTACACCATTGAAAACGAGTTTGAGGAATGCTGTGCCTCAATCAAAAATCAAACATATCAGAACTTTGAACATCTCATTATTCAGGGCCTTCCCAATAAAGAAGCTCACGACACGCTCTACCGGACGTTTGAGCAGCGCTCCGCTGAGTTTGATATCATGATTAAAGTCGATGCGGACATGGTCATTGAGAACCGCTACCTGTTTGAAAAAATTGTCAGCAGGTTTGATGCGGATCCGCTGCTGAACTGGCTGTGCCTGCAGGTGCATGACTTCTATTGCAACCGTCTGATATGGGGGCTCAATGTTTTCCGCAATACCATCAGATGGCTCTACCGCACAGAAGCGTTATTTGTGGATCACAATGTGGACCCTGCGTCAGTTACCAAACGGCAGCTCAATGATCCGGAATTAACTCCTGCCGCGATGCACTGTAAAAATCCCGGCCCGTTTCAGGCCTTCCATTTCGGCTTTCACCGCGGCCAGAAATGTGCCCAGCCGGGCCGTATTTACGCAAAGCGGGAAGTGCTGCAATGGAAGCTGTTCAGGGATGTCCTGGTTCACTACCGGGCAACGGGGGATGTGCGCCTTGCCTATGCTCTGGCCGGTTTTGAGCAGGCACTGACCAGCTTGTTTGACGATAGTATCGTGTCCTTCGGGAATTCATTTTTACACGACCTGTTTGAAGCGTAATTTGCCCGCATGACAGCTGCAGCTCTGCAGCGGTATATCGGAAAAAAACAGCGGCAGCGGATGGCGGCACTGCCGTATCCGCTCGATTTTTGCGTGGCCTACGGCCTGCAGCGATTACTGGCCATTATTGCCGCGCCCCGCAAGGGCGCGGGCTAGCTCCTGCGTTAAAAGAGTAAG
>JAPLIX010000455.1:0-11922 GCA_026388865.1 Pseudomonadota bacterium
AGCTGACCGTATTCTGCGGTGCACTGGTCGGCGCCAGCATGGGCTTTCTCTGGTACAATGCCTATCCCGCCGAGGTATTCATGGGAGACGTCGGCTCCCTGGCGCTGGGAGGATCCCTTGGCACCGTTGCTATCATTACCAAACATGAAATACTGCTGGCAATTGTGGGAGGAATCTTTGTCATCGAGGCGCTTTCGGTCATCTTTCAGGTAAGCTCCTTTAAGCTGCGCGGAAAACGCATTTTTCAGATGGCCCCGCTGCACCACCATTTTGAGCTGAAAGGGCTAACTGAGCCCAAAATCATTGTCCGGTTCTGGATTGCGGGGACGGTGCTGGCGCTGCTGGCAATGAGTACCTTAAAGCTGAGGTGAGGATGGAACTGCAAGGGAAAAACGTTCTCGTGGTCGGCATGGCACGGACCGGTATTGCCAGTGCCCGGTTTTTGCTTGGCCGGGGAGCGCGGGTAACCATTTCCGATGCACAGGAGGCGGAAGAACAAGCAGCAGCATGCCGGGAGCTGGCCGGGAAAGGGGTTGTGCTTGAGACCGGCGGCCACCAGCTCAAAACCTTTCTTGCCGCAGAGCTCATCGTGATGAGCCCCGGGGTGCCGCTGGAGATTGCACCGCTGCAGGCGGCGCAGGAGCGGGGCATTGAAATCATAAGCGAAATAGAGCTTGCCTATCGTTTCTTGAAAACGCCCCTCATCGCGATTACCGGCACCAACGGCAAAACCACCACTACCGCGCTGCTTGGCGAGATGTTCAGGGATGCTGGAAAGCGCGTCTTTGTCGGCGGCAATATCGGGACCCCCCTCATAGACTATGTTGCCGGGCCCCAGGAAGATGATTTTGTTATTGCTGAAATAAGCAGCTTTCAACTGGAGGCCATTACCTCCTTCAGACCGTACGTCAGTGTCATGCTCAACATCACCGAGGATCATCTGGACCGCTACCTGTCTTTTGCTGACTATATCGCGGCCAAGAACCGCATGTTTATGAATCAGGGACCGGAGGATACGGCGATTCTTAATTTTGATGACTCCCGGGTAATGGCCCTGGAAAATGAGGTGCGGGCACAGAAGCTTTTTTTCAGCATCCGGCAGGCGGTCCCTGCGGGAGCTTTTTATAATGGTGACCTGCACCTCCGCTACCAGGGGACTGAAGTACGATTTACGGTCAGAGATGCGCTCCTGAAAGGTATCCATAATATTGAGAACATGATGGCCGCAGCTGCGGTCGGCGCGGTGTGCATGCTGCCGGAAAAGAGCATCCGGCAGAGCCTCACGGAATTTGCCGGACTCACGCACCGCATGGAGTTTGTGGATGAGATCCAGGGGGTTGCCTTCTACAATGACTCAAAGGCAACCAATGTGGGAGCAGTGGTTAAGTCGCTGGAGAGCCTTGCCCCGCCGCTCATTCTCATTGCCGGAGGAAAGGATAAGGGCGGCAGCTACGAGCCCCTGAGAGAGCTTATCCGGACTAAAACAAAAGCACTGGTTCTTCTGGGGGAAGCCCGGGAGAAAATATTTACAGAACTGGGCAGCGAGGTGGAAACGGAGATGGTTTCCTCTCTTAACGAGGCCGTGCGCGTGGCCTTTGGCAAGGCGGTGCCGGGCGATACCATCCTGTTTTCTCCGGCCTGCTCAAGCTTTGATATGTTTACCAGCTACGCACACCGGGGAGAATGCTTTAAAGAGCTGGTGAAAAAACTGAAAGCTTAAGCGGTATGTATAACAAACGCCTGATACACAATATTCTCATCTTTGTGCCGGTGACGCTGGTCATCATGGGCATATGCATGGTGTACAGTGCCAGCTGTATTAATGCTGCAGAACGCTTTAACGATGGCACCTTGTTTTTGAAAAAGCAGGTGATCTTTGCCCTCGCCGGCATTATCGGCATGCTCCTCATCATGCGCGTTCCGTACCGGCAGTACCGGAGATTTGCCTACCCGTTTCTATTCATCAGCGTTGCGCTGCTGCTGGCGGTCTTTATACCGGGCGTCGGAAAAAAAGCCGGCGGTGCGTGCCGGTGGCTCGGGTTCAGTTTATTCTCCTTCCAGCCGTCAGAGTTTGCCAAGCTTGCGGTGATCATATTTCTCTCCTATTCCCTGGAAAAGAAAGAACAGAACATACAAATTTTTTCGATCGGCGTGCTGCCCCATCTCATGGTGGTGCTGCCGATTGCAGGCTTGGTGCTTTTGCAGCCGGATTTCGGAACTGCCATAATATTTATTCTGCTCCTGTTTGCGTTTCTGTTTGTTGCCGGAGTTCCCCGGCGCTATCTTGTTTCTCTGATTGTGCTTGCAGCCGTTGCTGCGCTGCCGCTGGTTATATATAAAGGAGCATACCGCATACAGAGAATTTTTGCCTTCCTTGACCCGTGGGCCCATTATAAGGGGGCCGGCTACCATGTGGTGCAGTCGCTTCTGGCCTTTGGGTCAGGAGGGCTGTGGGGCAGGGGACTGGGCTGCGGGACGCAGAAGCTGCTCTATCTTCCCGAGCCGCACACCGATTTTATACTGTCGGTTATCGGGGAAGAAATCGGGCTGGTCGGGGTGCTGGGCGTTATTGTGCTGTTTGGCGCCATTCTCTATTGCGGGCTGCAGATAGCATTGAATGCCTGCGATCTGTTTGGCACCTATCTGGCCCTTGGCATCACGTTTCTTATCGGGCTGCAGGCAATTATCAATATGGATGTGGTCATGGGGCTGATGCCGACCAAAGGAACAACGCTTCCCTTTATCAGTTACGGGGGGACATCGCTCTTGATGAATCTTCTGAGTGTCGGCATACTGGTGGGCATTTCAGATCAGAGTGACTGTCGGGTACGACAATGAATATGGCAGTTGCAGGAGGAGGTACCGGCGGGCACCTGTTCCCCGGGATTGCCATCGCAGAGGAGTTTTTGCAGCGCGACCCGGAAAACGCCATACTGTTCATCGGTACCAGTCACGGTCTTGAAGCGCGCATCGTGTCGCAGCTCGGATTTGCGCTTCAGACCATACGGGTGAAGGGGCTCAAAGGGAAGGGAATGGCAAGCCAGATGCTTTCTCTGCTGCTGCTGCCCGGAGCATTGCTGCAGTCCCGGAACTGCCTGCGCCGGTTTAATGCCGACATTGTGTGCGGGGTCGGCGGCTATGTATCAGCTCCTGCGGTCATGGCTGCAGCGCTTCAAGGGACACCCGCAGTGATTCACGAGCAGAACAGCTTTCCCGGCTTAAGCAACCGGATACTGGGAAATTATGCGGACCGGGTGTTTGTTTCCTACGAGGAGAGCAGCTCTTTTTTTCCTCAGGATAAAACGGTCTTCACCGGGATGCCGCTGCGGCGCACGCTTCTTGAGCACCGGATGCCTGTTCGCGACAGCGTGTTCACCATCCTGGTGCTGGGCGGAAGCCAGGGCTCCCATGAAATAAATGAGGCAGTGGCAGAAGCGGTTTCGCATCTTGCAGCCCTTAAAGAGAGGGTCCGCATTATCCACCAGAGCGGAGCAGCAGACGCCGCCATGCTTGCCGGGGTCTACGAAAAGCACAGGCTGGATGCACAGGTCATTTCTTTTATTGATGACATGACGAGCGCCTACGGGAAGGCCCATCTGGTTATCTCCCGGGCCGGTGCTGCAACCCTTGCGGAACTTGCCTTCTGCGGGAGAGCAGCGCTTTTGATACCGTATCCGCATGCGGCCAATAATCATCAGGAAAAAAATGCCCGGGTCCTGGTTGAACGGGGTGCGGCACAGATGCTGCTCTCGCCTGAGCTGACGGGGGAGAAGCTGGCGCAGGCGATTATCGATGCGGAGCTGCACCGCGAGCAGCTGCAGGAAATGGAGGAGCGGGCGCGCGGCCTGGCAAAACCTCAGGCAGCCCGGGAGATTGTTGATCACTGCTATGAGCTTGTTGCCCGGCGGCAGCGCGCGCGAAAAGGTACGTTTCATTAAGGCAGATGCAGATAGTGTGGCATTGAATTTATTTTGAGGAGCTATGTACAAGAAAAACCAGCATATCCATTTCGTCGGTATCGGCGGTATCGGCATGAGCGGCATTGCCGAGCTGCTGCTTAACCTGGGATACCGGGTGAGCGGCTCTGATGTTAAGCGCACTGATCTCACCCAGCGCCTGGCATCACTGGGGGCAACGGTTTATGACGGGCATCTGCCGGAAAACATAACCGACGTTGACGTGGTGGTTATATCATCGGCCGTCAGGCCTGATAACCCTGAACTCCTGGCCGCGCAGGAGCGCAGCATACCGGTTATTCCCCGCGCTGAAATGCTTGCAGAGCTGATGCGGCTGAAATACGGCATCGCTGTCGCCGGTGCGCACGGCAAGACCACCACCACCTCACTTGTTGCCGCAGTACTCGGCCACGGCGGCATTGACCCGACGGTTGTCATCGGCGGGCGGCTCAACACCACCAATACCAACGCCCAGCTTGGATCGGGGGACTTTCTGGTCGCGGAAGCAGATGAGAGTGACGGGTCGTTCCTCAAGCTCTCGCCGACCATCGCCGTAGTGACCAACATAGACCGCGAGCATATGGATTACTATAAAAACATCCGGGACATAAAAAAGACCTTTCTGGAATTCATCAATAAAGTCCCCTTCTACGGGCTGGCGGTAATCTGCCTGGATAATGAGAACCTGCAGAGCATCATACCGAAAATCAGGAAGCGTTTTCTGACCTACGGGTGTGCCGCACAGGCAGACCTGCAGGCGCGCGATATTTCGCTCCAGGGATTCCAGAGCAGTTTTTCAGTGTGGCAGCATGACCAGCTGCTGGGCACGGTGGAGCAGAAAATTCCCGGCATACACAATGTATACAATTCCCTTGCCGCCATCGCGGTAGGCCTTGAGCTCAAGGTGCCGTTCGCGGTCATCCAGGAAGCGCTGGCCCAGTTCCGGGGCGTGCAGCGGCGGTTCCAGGTGCGTGAGGAAAAGCAGGGGATTATCTGGGTTGATGATTACGGGCATCATCCCACTGAAATTAAGACCACCCTGCGCACGGCAAAGGAAGTATGGCAGAGAAGGCTCGTGGTGGTGTTTCAGCCGCACCGCTACACCCGCACCAGGGATCTCTACAGGGAATTCATGGTCGCATTTTACGACGCAGATGTTCTTCTGGTGACCGACATTTATCCTGCCGGTGAAAGCCCGATCCCCGAGGTGACGGCCCAGGGCTTATGTGAAGGGCTCAAAGACTACGGCTGCAAGGACGTGACCCACATCTCCCCGGGGGACGAGATGAGGGCACATCTCAAGAGCATCCTGAGAACCGGCGATATTGTCCTCACCCTGGGAGCAGGTGATGTGTGGAAGGCAGGCGAGACTTTGATGCAGGAACTGCCCGGATAATACCAGAGGCTTCGGCCAACATGCAGCAATAGAAATAATTAGTGAAAGAAGCAATGCATGGAGAACCGTACCACAAAGCAGGCGCCGCAGCCCCCTGACGCGCTCAGGGAACGATTCCGGCACACAAAGATCGGGGTGCTTATGGGTGGCCTGTCATCGGAGCGGGAGATATCCCTCAGAACCGGAACCGCCATTCTCAAGGCGCTGCAGCATAAAGAGTATACCGCGGTTGCCATTGATGCGGACCGGGAGGTGGTAAACAAACTGCAGGCCGCAGCAGTCGAGGCAGGCTTTATAGCGCTTCACGGTGCACTGGGAGAAGATGGATCGATCCAGGGGCTGCTCGAAATTCTGCACCTACCCTATACCGGCTCAGGAGTGCTTGCCAGTGCACTGGCAATGAACAAGGTGGCGGCTAAAAAAATATTTACATACCATGGCCTGCCAACGCCGGGGTTTCAGTCGCTGTGCGCGGCACCGGGAGGCGCAGGCGACCTGCTGGGCGATATACGCATTCCCTGCCCGATGATTGTCAAGCCCTCTGAAGAGGGATCAACCATCGGCGTGAGCATTGTCAGGACCCGGGAGGAACTGCTGCCGGCGCTTGAGACCGCACTGCGCTTCGGCACCGAGCTGCTCATTGAAGAATTTATTATTGGCAGAGAAGTTACCGCGGGGATACTCAATGACCGGCCGTTGCCCCTTATAGAAATTATTCCCCGCAACGGTTTTTATGATTACCAGGCCAAGTACCAGAAGGGTGAAACTGAATATGTTTTTCCTGACTGGCTGGGCGCTGAACGGGAGATGGCGATACAGGACCTGGCGCTGCGTGCGTTTCAGGCCCTGGGGTGCAGCGGTGCAGCACGGGTAGACTTCATGGTTGACCGGGGCGGCAACCCTTTGATCCTTGAGGTCAATACCGTGCCGGGAATGACCGAGACCAGCCTGCTGCCCAAAGCAGCCGGTAAGGCAGGAATCGATTTTCCGGATCTGGTGGAAAACATGTTGTGGAGTGCTGCTCTGCACAAACACACGCCACCAACCAGGTAAAGGCGGAACAGGCATGAATCTTTTTACCCGGAAAAGGAAAGCATCATATAAAAAGCCGGCCAGGGCCGGACGCAGGGCGGGCCTGCAGGATAAAAAAGAACTGCTGGCAGGGATCGGTGTTGTTATCGCTATCGTGGCGCTGGTAATAACAGGCGCACCCTTCATCCGGCAGAGCAGTTTGTTTGAACTGAGAGAATTAAAGATTTTCGGCTGCACCCTGACCAGCCCTGAAGACATTATGGCCCAGGCTCAGATACGGAAAGGTATGAACCTGCTCTCAGTCAATCTCAACCAGAAAAGTTCACAGCTTGAACAGTACCCCTATATATATAAAGCAGTGCTCGAGCGAAAACTCCCCAACACCCTGGAAATATATGTGGAGGAGAGAAAACCGCGGGCTGTTATCAGACTGGAAGATTTTTATCTGGTCGATGCGCGGGGCGAGATTTACAAAAAGGCGCAGGCCGCTGAGCTTAACTACCCGCTCCTGAGCGGGCTTTCTAAAGACGACCTCTACCGCGACAGCGAGCATTGCCAGCACCTGATCCGCAGTGCTCTGGGTTTGCTTGACTCGATAGCACAGGACCAGCGCTTTAAAGGGTCAGGGATTGAAATATCCATAGATAAAACCGCAGGGTTTACCATTATCACCGCTCCTGAACGCATGGCAATATATGTCGGGTTCGGGGACTTTGCGGAGAAGATGGAAGCGCTGTGGAAAATAGTTGATGACCTTAAAAACAAAGGGCTGGCGCCTGAAACGATTCATTTAAAATCAGCTCAAAAAGCATATGTTACGGTGAAAGGATAATCATAAAATGCCCGGCGTGACAAAGTGCTTGAAAATAATTTCACTATATATAGTATTTATTGGAAATTTCCCTACTATTTGTGGTATAGCTTTCCACAATTATCCAATTATCGAACCAAGAACTGCCTCTTAGCAGATAAGAGTTTATACCGGAGGAGTTCCCATGAGTAAGAATCCCGAGACCATCGTTGGTCTTGATATAGGAACCACCAAAATCTGCACTGTTGTTGGCGAGGTGCGTGAGAACGGCATCACTATCATTGGTTGCGGATTACAGCCGTCGCGCGGGATTAAAAAAGGCGTCATCATCAACATGGACAGTACGGTGGAATCAATAAAAAAGGCGGTTGAAGAAGCGGAAAAAAGCGTCGGCTTCAACATTAAAACCGTCGTTACCGGAATTGCCGGCAGCCATATTAAAGGATTTAACAGCAACGGTGTTATACCCATTAAAGATAAAGAAGTGAAAAAGGGGGATATACGGCGCGCCATGGACGCTGCCAAATCAGTGGTGATTCCCATGGACCGGGAAGTTATTCATATACTGCCCCAGGAGTTTGTCGTCGACGATCAGGATGGGATTAAAGACCCGCTGGGACTTTCCGGCGGTCGGCTTGAAGCACGCGTGCATATTGTGACCGGTTCGGTGACTTCGGCGCAGAATATTATCCGCTGCACCAACCGTACCGGGCTTAATGTGCAGGATATCGTGCTGCAGCCGCTGGCATCAGGGGAATCAGTGCTCACTGAAGATGAAAAAGAGCTTGGCGTGATGCTCATTGATATCGGCGGCGGCACCACGGACATCGCCATTTTCAGTAAGGGCAGTATTCGCTACACCGCGGTGCTGCCCTTAGGTGGAGACCACATCACCTCAGACATTGCCATAGGTATGCGCTCGCCGCTGTCAGCAGCAGAAGACATAAAACGGCAGTACGGGTGCGCACTGACGTCGATGGTTGACAGCAAGGAGACCATCGACGTGCCCACCATTGGAGAAAACAAGCCGCGCCCCATTGCCCGTAAAATGCTGTGCCAGATTATTCAGCCGCGGATGGAAGAAATGCTGACGCTCATGCAAAAGGAGCTTTTGAAATCAGGATTTAAGGAATTTCTGTCCGCCGGAGCAGTTATCACCGGAGGCACTGCCCTCCTGAAAGGGATCGTGGAACTGGCGGAGCAGGTATTGCATCTGCCGGTTCGTGTTGGCTACCCGCAGGGAGTCGGGGGATTAACCGACGCTATGAACAACCCCATGTATGCAACCGGGGTGGGATTGGTGTTGTTCGGCCGCCGCGCAAAAACAAATGGAGTCAATGGGGGCGGCGGCAAACATGCGATGAGCAAGCTTGGTCAAAAAGTGAAACAATGGTTTGAAGAGGTACTATAAAACTTTAAAGGGGGAGGTAACCTATGTTTGAATTCATAGAAAAAACCGGTCAGGTAGCAAAGCTCAAGGTCATTGGTGTTGGCGGCGGCGGCTGTAATGCAATCAACACCATGATTGCCTCCAATCTGGAAGGCGTTGAATTTATATCAGCAAACACTGATGTGCAGGCGCTGAAAAACAGTAAGGCTTCGGTCAGGCTGCAGCTGGGAGAAGCGCTGACCAAAGGTCTGGGAGCAGGGGCTGATCCGCATATTGGCAAGAATGCAGCCTTGGAGGACATTGATAAAATCCGCGAGAACCTTGAGGGTGCGGATATGATTTTTATTGCCGCGGGACTTGGCGGCGGCACGGGTACCGGCGCTGCGCCGGTTATAGCAGAGGCAGCCAAGGCGCTGGGAGCACTCACCGTTGCTATCGTCACCAAGCCGTTTAACTTTGAAGGCAAGAGGCGCAGGCGCATAGCAGAGGAGGGATTAAAGGAACTTGCTGATAAAGTTGATTCCCTGATTGCCATTCCCAATCAGCGGCTCATCAGCGTGGTTGAGCGGCAGACCAGCTTTGTCGAAAGCTTCAAGATGGCTGATGAAGTGCTCCTGCACGGGCTCAAATCCATATCGGACCTGGTTACCGTTCCCGGCCTCATCAATCTTGATTTTGCCGATGTTAAAACCATCATGAGCGAGCGCGGCATGGCATTCATGGGCATCGGCATTGCAAGCGGCGAGGACCGCGCCAAGGAAGCTGCCCGCAAGGCCATCTCCAGCCCGCTCCTGGAAGACATTTCCATAAGCGGTGCGCGGGGCCTGCTCATCAATATTGCCGGCAGCAGTTCTCTGTCTCTCCATGAGGTGGATGAAGCGGTCTCGCTCATTCAGCAGGAAGCCCTTGATGATGAAGATTCAAATATTATATTCGGTGCTGTTATCGATGATTCCCTCGGCGACCGGATCCAGATAACGGTCATTGCCACGGGCTTTGACCGGACCGCCGAACTTTTAAAAGAACAGTTCGGCAGCGAGTTTGCAGCAAACCGGTTAACCCGTGATGCCCAGGTAATGAATGCAGCAGAGTTCAGCGGCGCAGCGTTCAAAGAGCCGGCCAAAGTTATAAAGCTTGGGACTATTATCAGCGAATTTGCCGATGACGGCATGTATGATATCCCCACGTTTATCCGCAATCAGGCTGATTATAAATAAGGC
The DNA here is from genome assembly GCA_026388865.1 of Pseudomonadota bacterium. Lineage (GTDB taxonomy): Bacteria > Desulfobacterota > WTBG01 > CAIYCZ01 > CAIYCZ01 > JAPLIX01. The sequence goes on from JAPLIX010000455.1 coordinate 9,806, forward strand.
ACCGGCAACAGACCATGCCGGCATAAACTACCTGCAGGGAGGATCGCTACTGCGTCATTGAAAAAAGCACTTTCCGGTCCGGCTGAAGAATCGGGCGCCGTCCATAAGGCAGGTGGCGGCAGGCTTAAAATTGCACTGGCCTTTCCCAATACCTACTATGTCGGCATGTCCAACCTGGGCTTCCAGTTCGTCTACCGGCAGCTCAACCGTGCCGCAGATGTAGTATGCGAACGGGTATTTCTGCCGGATAGAAGCATCGCAGCGGAACAAAACCGCACACCGCTTTCCTCCCTTGAGTCACATCAGCCCCTTAGTTCCTTCTCGGTGATTGCCTTTTCGGTCTCCTTTGAACTTGATTACCTCAATATCCTCATCATGCTCAGGCAGGGGCGCATAGCACCGCTGCAGCGGGAGCGCGACAGCTATGCCCCGTTAATTATCGGCGGCGGCGTTGCTCTGTTTTTGAACCCCGAACCGCTGGCAGACATTTTCGACCTGATTGTTATCGGTGAGGCAGAAGAAGTGCTCGAAGAGGTGCTCACGGTGCTGCGGGAAGAGCGCAGCGGAACGCGCTGGATAAAGCCGGCGCTGAAAAAATTTGCCCGCATTGACGGCGTGTATATCCCCTCGGCCTATCAGGTCACCTACCATGACAACGGAACGATTAAAGCGGTTTCTCCGGAGAAGGGATTTCCTGCGCGCATACGGCGCAGATGGGTGAAAGACCTGAATCAGGTGAGCGCTTGTTCCTGCCTGAATACGCCCGGCACCGAATTCAGCAGCATGACGCTCATAGAGGTGAGCAGGGGTTGTCCACGGCGCTGCCGGTTCTGCGCGGCAGGCCATGTTTACCGGCCGTATCGTATCAGAAGCGCCGACACCTTACAGCAGGAACTGCTGGCAGGACCGGTCGCGGAACAAAAGATTGGCCTGCTGGGTGCTGCAGTGGCTGATCACCCGGATCTAGAGCTTTTGATGCGCTCTATCGCTGAGCGCGGGGGATCGGTCTCGATTTCATCTCTGCGCGGCGATGCCCTCACTGATTCCCTGGTGCGCCAGCTGAAAGAAAGCGGGCATAAGACCTTTACCATAGCTCCTGAAACCGGGAGTGAACGGCTGCGGCGGGTACTAGCCAAGGATCTGAGCAATGCGCAGCTGTTCAGCGCAGTGGAGATGCTGGCACGCTCTAGAGTTCAATACGTAAAGCTCTATTTTCTGATCGGGCTTCCGACCGAGGATAAAGACGACATAGAGGCAATCGCGGACCTGACGCGGCGCGTTAAGCATACCTATTTTAAAGAGGCGCGCGCAGAGAAGTGGCTGAATCAGATAACGCTTTCGGTCGGCATTTTTGTCCCCAAGCCATTCACGCCGTTTCAGTGGCACCCCTTTGCAGACCGCGCCGAGCTCAAACAGCGCTTGACAATTATCAGCAGGGGACTCAGAAAAGAGAAAAAGGTTACCGTTACCCATGAGATTCCCAAATGGGGTTACCTCCAGGCGCTCCTGAGCCGCGGGGACCGGCGGGTCAGCGCATTTCTTATCCGGGCTCTGGAAACAGGAAATACCTGGAGCAGCGTATTAAAAGAAGTGCCGCTCAATCCTGATTTCTATGTCTATCGCACGAGGGATTTTTCCGAGACTCTGCCGTGGGATTTCATTGACCACGGTATCGACAGGGAAGCTTTGTGGCAGGAATACCGGAAAGCACTGCGCACGGGCTAGCCGGGAAACGGAAGTGTTTGCTGGTGTGATTTTTTTCCGGCCTTGCTTTTTGCAGCAGGTTTGGTGAACGAGTCAACGCGATTCTGCAGGGTATTCCGGGTAATGCCCAGAATCTTTGCCGCTTTACTCTTATTGTTCTTTACTCTGCGCAAAACCGTCTGGATGTAGATGCGCTCTATTTCTTCCAGGGCAAAAAAATCTTCCTGGCTGAAAAAGCTTTCCAGGGTGATTGACTTTTTGGAAATGTTGAAGCGGATGTCATTTTTTGTTATCAGGGGGCCCTGCGCAAGCAGCACCGCGTTCTCCATGACATTTTTCAGCTCGCTTACATTGCAGGGCCATGCATAGGATTTCAGCAGACCGAGCGCCTCGCTGTGTATCCCGCCGATGTC
>JAPLIX010000455.1:11944-18179 GCA_026388865.1 Pseudomonadota bacterium
TCCCATACTCTTTGCTGAACCGGTCAATGAAAAATGAAGCAAGGGGCTGCATATCCTCTAATCGCTCGCGCAACGGTATAAGATTGAGCGTGTCCGGGCGGAATATGTTCTGCAGGGATTCTTGGCACGGGGCATTCTCCTCCGGCTTTTCACTATTCTGGCAAAAGGAGAAAATGAGATGGATGGATGGGGGGGCAGCGCCTGATGAGCGCACTGCTTTACCACAGCTTTCTTTTAATACGTCAAATATTTTACCCTGAATGTGACTATCCAGCTTGCCCACATCGCGCAGAAATATGGTGCCGCCATTTTTCAGCGGGCTGCCTCCGGAAGAGGATGAAAGGTCAGCTGCATAGGGGAGCGCCGAAAGATACTGCTCCAGCTTTTTTTCAAAGTGATCAAGTGCCAGGTGGGAGCAGTTCATAATAAAAAAAGGGTGCTGGAGCGAAGAGGATATATAATGGATGTTCTTGGCGAGAAATTCCTTGCCGGTTCCCTTTTCGCCGGTGATGAGAATGGGTGAATTTCCCCGGGAAGATATTTTTTTTGCCTGCTGGTATATCTTTTTTAAATACTGGCTAAGGCACAGCGTGGGAAAGTAGTCTATGGTTTCGAGTAGTTGTTCCTGAACGGTTTGCATACGTGACGAATCAGCGCAAGATGTTAACATGTATGAAACAGTAGTCCGCAACGCTTCAGTGCCGCTGGCTATGATGCTGACAATGCTTTTAGTATAAAAAAGAAAGAGAGGAACAGTAGAAGCTGGTCGCCTTAGTTTTTTTTGAAAATTTTCTTTTTGAATGCGTTCCATAAATTAGATAGATTGCAATATCAAGTCAAGAGATATTTTTAAATAAAAAAAATGAAAGGCATTCTGATAGAGAAGCAAATTTTAAAAATCAAAATTAGCGATACATTTTATAACGGATGGTGCATGATTGCTGTGAGGTAATTTTATAGCAGTAAAATTAGATGGCTATGCTGTTTTTCTCTTTTCAATCACAGGGATTATCTTCAACCATGTGAAATGGATAAAAAATATTTTTATAATAGAGCGAAATGGATAACGCACCGGTGCTCATAAGTGAAAAATATTTTTATTGCACAGTATCAGGTAATATACTATTAACATAAAAGAGAAAAAAACATTCTACCACGAGGTATGATGCGTTCAATAACCGGTTCTACATTACCTACTTTCAGGAGGAATCAATGAGTAAAAACAAGGAGTACGCGAAAAAGTTAAAAGAGCACGAAGGATATGAGCGGGATATCATAGCCTTCAAGCTGTGTGATGAGGTCCCGGCAGGGTTTGAATACTATGGCGATGATGTTTCATTTATGTGTGCCATTGTTGCGGAAATCTGGGAGGGACGGAAGAGTTTCTATATCACCAATAAGAATGTATTGTGCGGCGGTGCCGTATATGCCGGAATCGGGAATAAGAAAATGACGAAAGAAGATTTTGATGCCGGCATGTCAACATCGCTTGGCAAGAATAAAGCCTATGCCGACCGGCAGGTAATGCGAAGGGTTAACCAGCAGATACCCCACCATTTTAAACATTACAAGTACCTCATAATCGGGAGACTGGAAGACGTTGAAAATCCCGACCAGGTTATGATCGTGGCGGATGCCAACAGAATTATGCGCCTGTGCAAAGTGTATACATGGAAGACCGGCGAGCTGGTGCACGGACTCCAGGGGACTGCCTGGTGTACCCAGTCATTTCCCGTTGTCCACAAAGCAAAGACCATGTCCCATACCCTTGGAGATCCGCCGTCACGGTTCCTCATGCAGCTGCAGCCCGGAGAAATGTTCTGTAATATTCACTATGACCTGCTGCCGCTCATTGTTGAGAACATTGAAAACATATCAAGCGGTCATGTCCTGGATTAATGAAAGGAGAAGCGTATGGCTTACTTTATAACTGAAGACTGTGTTATCTGCGGGACCTGCTGGGAGATCTGCCCCACCAAATCTGTTGTTGAATATGACTGGTACTATAAAATTACCGACACCTGCGTTGAATGCGGTGCCTGCGCACGGGTGTGCCCTAACACGGCAATTACCAGGGATAAAGAAAAAAAAGCAAAAGAAGGCAAGAATGCTGGTGCATAACGTATACAGCATAACCTGCCATGAAATAAAATAACACCAGAGGCACTGGGTAAACAATCCAGTGCCTCTGGTACTAACAGTATCCTGAAAGGCAAAGCGATTACTTGGCAGCCGGAACTTGCTCGGCTTCCTGCTTTGTTTCAGTCGCCTGCTCCACTTTCTGCTCGACCTTCTTTTCTACCTTCTCCTTTACTTCATCAGCAGCGGGCGCTTTTTCTTCGATCTTGGGCTGTTCCGGTACAGGCACCGCCTGCTCGGCAGCGAAGCTTGAGCCCGTCAGGGAGCATGCAAACAGCATGGCGACAAGTATTGACAGTATTTTCTTCATGATTTCACCTCCTTTCGTTTCTTTGGCTGGTATGGTGCATGATTCTTTAATCTGATAAAGCATGCAGGCAGCAAGATTTTTTGTGCATGACAGCATACTCACTTTTTGGCTGGTGCTGATGTTTTGGACAGTGTCTTCACCTTGCCATTGTCTATAGTAGCTTCCACCACATCGCCAACTTTAACGTCAGCTTTGGCGGCGCGGCGGCTAAGGTTGTAGCCGGTTCCATCAATGGTGACCTTCTGCTCTTTCTTATCCAGTGCTTCTATTGTGCCTTTTACAATAGCCGGCTGAGCAGCCACCTGCTTTTCAGGTGCTGGTGCTTTCACTTCTTCGGCAAACGCCGGGATGGTGAACGCGGCAATAACTGCCAGCAGTACTGAGATACTCAAGAATCTTTTTAACATGGTCTTTTTCTCCTCTTGTTTATGTGTTTGTCTGCGTTTATTATTCCCGACTTTAAAACCTGTTTGTCCGGGATGCTCTCTGTGTAACGCGCGTTATTTGCTGAAGCACTATCGCAAGTCCTGTGCCAGTATTTCCGCGATGCATTAACCGCCTGGATTGGTTTAGTATTTTTGTTTTTAACCATTACCGGCAGGAAATGATTGGTTTTTTTTGCTTCAGGCAGATTATTGAAAAAAGAAAAATGTAAGGAGTTGTGAGGTAGTTATGTGATGTCTTCAAATTTAGACAAGGTGGTGGGTTTCAGGTACAGGCAATAGCCGGAACATATAAATATTATGGGCTATTACTTGATAAGTCTGCGGCGCATTTTTATGAGGGCTATCGGGAAGAAGACCAGGCAGAAGATAACAAGGTACATAACGCTCCACAGCAGATGAGCAGTAATCGACCCGAGGCTGAGCGCGCGCACCAGCGTGACCAGGTGGGTGAGTGGGAAGATAAGGGCCATGGCCTGCGCCCACGCGGGCAGATTTTCAGCCGGGAAAAATGTTCCGCTGAAGAGAAACATGGGTGTGACAAAAAGAAATATCGGCAGGTTAAACATATCAATGGTCGGTGTGATGCCGGTGAAATACATGCCGATGGCGCCAAAGGCGATGCCGCCGAGAAAGGCAAGCGGTAGTATCAGCAGGCCGGAAGGGTAATGAATGAGTCCGAACAGGCTGATTACGGTCAGCATGATAGCGGTGGCGATTACCGATTTTGTCGCGCCCCAGATTATCTCGCCGGTGATGATCTCATCAATTGACAGCGGGGTTGCCAGCATAGCGTCAAAGGTTTTCTGATGGTACATGCGCACAAATGATGCGTAGGTGTTTTCAAAGAAGGCATTGTTCATAATATTTACTGCAATGAGCGCAGGGGCTAAGAAAGCAATATAGGAAACCGGCGCGCCATGATAGGAGATTTTACCTACCAGCGCACCCAGGCCGATGCCAAAGGCAAGCAGATAGAAAAGCGGCTCAAACAGCGGCGGGATGAAGCTGATTTTCCATATCTTCTGGTACACGGTAAAGTTTCGCTGCCAGACGCGCCAGAAGCGCTTTGAGATACTCACGGACAACAGGATGCTCATTCCTTAAGCTCCCTTCCGGTCAGCTTGAGAAATACATCCTCAAGGGTTGCCATGCGCAGTATGCAGCCTCCCGTGCAAAAGCGGTCGCCGATTTCATGGAACAGGTCATCTCTGCCCTGGCCATAAATTATCAGGCGGTGGCCCAGGTCTTCACATTCAAGGTTCTGCGAATTGACAAATGCTCGTAAGTTCTCTGCCGGATCATCTACCTCTATGACATTATGGCCGACGTGTTCCCGGATTAAATCAGCAGGCTTTCCTTCAACAAGGATTTTCCCCTGGTGCATGATTACCAGCCGGTCACAGAGCCGGGATGCCTCATCCATGTAATGGGTGGTCAGTAAAACGGTGAGACCGCCGGTTTTCAGCTCCTCAAGACGTTGCCAGAGCTGGTGGCGGGCCTGCGGGTCAAGGCCGGTGGTGGGCTCATCAAGGATTAAAAGCTCGGGGTCATTTATAAGGGGGCGTGCGAGGATCATTCTGCGCGTCATGCCGCCGGAGAGCGCGGTTACTTTTGCACCCCGGCGGTTATCAAGGGAGATGAACTGAAGAAGCTGCTGCGCCTTTTCGCGTGCCCTGCCGGGGGGGATATTAAAATAGCGGGCAAATACCAGGAGGTTCTGTTCCACGGAGAGATCCGGGTCAAGACTGTTTTCCTGCTGGCATACGCCGATGCGCGACTTAATGCTTCGCCAGTCCTTCTCAATGTCGAGGCCGAACACTTTCAGCGTTCCGGCGGTTTTGGGGGAGAACCCGTACACCATGCGCACGGTGGTGGTTTTTCCGGCACCATTGGGCCCCAGGATGCCGAAGCACTCACCGGCATTGACATGAAAATTTATTCCGTCAACTGCCGCCAGGTCGCCAAATTTTTTTTTCATCCTGCAGTATATGTCTGTGTCTTGATAATAGTCTGAGAGCAAGATTCTTGGATTTATAAATATAAGAATCATGGAACCACAGTCCCGCTATCTGACGGGATCATAAGAAAATTAGCTGAGAGCTGAACGCTGACAGTTGATTGCTTTTGTTAAACGTGGAGGATTAGTTGTATGAAGAGCTTAATGGACATACATTCTATTGTGCAGGAAGAGCTGCGAAAGCGGTATATGCTTGAGCCGGTGAAATTAAAGCATCCGTTCCCTGAGCGCCCCATCCGGGCGCTGGGATTCATGAACATTAACGGCGAAGTGTTCAGCACGGACAGGCTGCTGCGCGTCGTATTTATCCGGCCGGACCTACCGGTCTATTTTTCCGTGCGCTCCATGTTCATCCGGCCGCGGGTTGAACTTGACCTGCCGGTATTTGCCGGAGAAATTATGCGCACCGGGAAAAAGAGGATGGTCCTTGTGGACATCCACCGCACCGGGAAAACCCATCACGATGATTCCGCGCTGTTTGGCGAGATGCTGAAAGTTCAGGAGCGCTATCCGGAGTTAATTAAATATACTAAACGGCGGCAGGATGCAATCCAGGAAGTGTTTTCAAAGGCAGCCTGTCAGGTGGTGATACCTGAGGAACTAGAAGACCAGGCCGTATGTCTGTGGAAGGAATACCTGAACCTGTTCTGCGACGTTGTTGACCATGCCAGGCCGGTGGCAGGGGAAGAGTTGAAAAAAACCCAGGAAGTTTTTGAAGATTACCTAAAGACACTGGTGGACCATGACCCGGGAGTCGGCATATGGAAGGTTCTTTTCGGCGCCAAGGGCGGGGTGGAGCGGTCAATGGATATGCATTTCGGGAGGTGATTATTTTTTTCTTCCTTCGTGAATGAAGTCGATAATTTCACCTGTTGTTAATCCAAGGTTAATCCCCTTCACATCAAGAGGTGAAGGGAGCCCGGCCTCCGGCTTTATAATAAAAAACTTCCCATCCGTTGTTTTTATCCTGACACCACCTTCTTTGTCAGCTTTTTTTAGTATCATATTAAGATTTTGCTGAGCTTTTGAACATGAATAGGTGGTCATAATGGCACCTCAATTATTTTAACATTCATTTTTTTAGCACCGTATATCAAACGCTTATCAAGGGAAATCAAGGGTATTTTATATTTTATTGCACAACGAATTAAATAGGCATCATAAGTGAAGAAGGCTGCATCTGTTGTAGGTAAAAAACTGAGATTGGAGTTTGCGTAAGCGTTTCGATTAAAATGGAAAGAAAAATTAAAAAATCTGGAACTCAAGAAATCAGAAAAATTATGTTGTTACCTTTGTGAGTTCCTGAGTTCCAAATTCAATCTT
>JAPLIX010000310.1 GCA_026388865.1 Pseudomonadota bacterium
ATCTTTCAATATTTCATGCAAAAAGCTAATAACCCGCTGATCTTCAGTATGTATTTGGTGGGGCCCCAGATCAAAAATGAAACCATTATAGTTAAAACTGCTGCTGAGGCCCCCGAGCACGTCGCTTTTTTCAAGAACCACTATATCGGTGCACCCATTCTCAATCAGCCGGTACGCCGCAGACAGGCCTGCTATCCCTGCTCCTATTATTATTACGGTACTCATCTTTTTCCTTTATACCACCTGCGTAGCTATGGCCTCTGACATCCACCGGTAGACGCGGGCAATTCCCTTATCCAGCGGCGTTTCCGGCTCCCAGTCAAGCTCTTGTCTTGCCAGCGTGGAGTCCAAGATGTTTGTTTGAACATCACAGCTTCTATTCGTTTTATAAACAATCCGGGGGTTCTTATCTGTAATGGTTCCAATTTTTTTCACAATCTCATTAATAGAATAGCCCCGCCCACTCCCAACATTAAAAATTCTTGTGTCGCCAGAATACATTAAAATCTTTGCTAAACACTTCATCGCATCTCTGATATAAATATAATCTCTTACTATTGATCCATCCCCCCATATCTCAATAGGCCGCCCTTTGCAAACATTATACAGAAAGGTCATGATAAGCCCCTGGCTGTTATGCCAGTCCTGACGCTCTCCATATGGATTTGATAATCTTATAATATAGTAGTCAAGGCCGTAAAGATGTCGGTAGAGGTATAAATATTTCTCGATCATCAGCTTTGTGATGCCGTACGAACACAGGGGATAGTTGTTTTCCTGCTCAGAAATGGGAACTGAAGGTGTATTACCGTAAACAGTTCCTCCGGAAGAGATAAATATAATCTTACACCGCGGCGTATGCTTAAGACACGATAATAATTTTAATGTGGAAATAACATTGGTCTCTATGTCATACGTGCAATTGGTGTTGGAAGTCGCAGGGATGGTGCTGCAAACCAGATGAAAAATATAGTCTATCCCCTTTAAGGCTGGCTCAACATCGGTAATATTGTTAAAGTCACCCTCAACAATATCTATATCTCCTCTTAGCGGGGTTATGTTTTTATGAGAGAAGTTCTTTTTGTCAAAAATTCTTATGGAGTACTCATCAAGCAGTGCTTCAGCGATATGCGAGCCTATGAATCCCCCGCCGCCCAGGATGAGAACTTTCTTTTTCTGTTTCATTGCGATATTTGGGTGATGAATGTTGTAAACATCAGAAGCTGATTCTTTGAAGCCCCGATCTTGTCTGCTAAAAATACTCTCTTATTACCAGCGCCACGGGAATTTAAGTTATGCACACTCATCCGCAGGAACCGGTATTATCTACACAGCCCGCCCGACAAGTTCGGTTCTCCGGTTTTTTAAAGCTATGGGCCAGACACCCTGCGCGCTGCAAAGCGGGAAGTGTCAACAGAACCTTTATAACACAGCAGGGCCAACCGTGTTTTAAAAAGACTGCGCTGAGCATGGCTCCAAACAGGGCAATGCCACGATGCGCAGAGAGTTCAGAAACCTCATGGATTATAATTCATCGGCCTGCTCTGGAATACGGCAGGCAGCTCAAAAAAACAGGCTGACCGCTATGAGCAGGGAATACGCTCAGCCTGAAAGTTAATTAGGATGCATATAGTTATATTTACTACTATAACACAATCACGTTATTGATAAAATAATAATTGTATTGTAGTGTGTTATGGGTAACCCCACACTACACAAAATGGCAAGACTGAACGCGCATAGCTTCTGACCGATAGTTTCTTGTAAAGCAGCGTTATGAATATACGTGCTCGTATTTTTGTGGAGGCTCTCTTTGAAGGCGCGGAAGAAGCTGTAGAGAGGGCGGTGCAGTGGTGTCACAAGGGCCCGCCCCATGCCATGGTAAGACAGGTGAGCGTGACCAGCGAACCATATCAGGGCGAATTTGAAACCTTTTCTATCTCATAGTATTAACCGCTGAGTTCGCAGAGCCCAATAGTAGCGGTAACATTTCAGGTTTTTATTTCACAACGCAGAAAATTGCTCGGCGGTCCCGGCGCTCTCCTCGGTAAATATAACCGAATGAAAATTCTTCTCATCCAGCCTCCGGTCAGGGATTTTTATCAGACCGCCATCAGAACCCAGCCAATCGGACTGGCATATCTTGCCGCCGCACTCGAACAAACGGGCTGTGACGTCGAGATTCTTGACTGCCAGGTAACGAATCAGAAAAAATCGATCCCGGTTCCTGAAAGATTCTCCGGCATAACAGAGTTTTATCCCCGTGGCGATCTGAGCCCGTTCCGCCTTTTCTCCGGCTACCACCACTTCGGCCTCTCATACGAGGAGATTAAAGAGCGCATTAACCAGAGCAGCGCAGATGTTATTGGCATTTCAAGCCAGTTCACGCCCTACTGCGAAGAGGCCGGCACTATTGCTTCCCTGGCAAAAGCGATTAATGTGACAACGCCTGTCATCATGGGTTGAGCGCATGTTTCTGCCGCACCGGCAGAGGTGCTCAGGCATCCTGCAGTGGACTATGTAATAACCGGAGAGGGGGAGGCAGCCCTCCCCCTTCTGGTAGACTATATTAAACAGGGCCGGCAGCCGGATGACCTTGACGGGGTTGGCTATCGGGTGAACGGAAAGGCGCACATCAATCCGAAGCGTTTCTTTATAAACGATATTGACGCCGTTCCTTTTCCTGCACGGCACCTGCTCGACTTTACACGCTACACCATACAGGGGCGGCCCTACACCGTGCTCATCACCAGCCGCGGCTAGTCCGCAGGGATGCGCTCTGCGGCAACGGTGATTGAAGAAATTAAACGCTGCAGGGGAAAATACGGCATCTCGCTGTTTGACATCGAAGATGACAATTTCACCCTTGATCAAAAGCGGGCCTCGCAGATTCTAAATTTCATGCTCGAGGAATTCGGCGAAAATACGCTGCAGCTTTTTGCCATGAATGGCCTTTCAATTTTTTCATTAAATAAAGAGCTGCTGGAAAAGATGAAACGCGCCGGCTTCCACCATCTCGACCTGTCGCTGGGCAGTATCTCCCGTCGTGCAAGCACGCAGATAAACCGGCCGTATAATCCTGGAAAGGCAACAGCCGTTCTCCGGCAGGCATCAGACTGCAGGATTCCAGCAACAACATATATAATATACGGGATACCAGGGCACAGCCTGGTGGACATGGTGCAATCACTGCACTACCTTATGGGCCAGGAGACATTGATAGGCCCGAGCATCTTCTATCCGACGCCGGGCACAACGGTCTATACTGATTTGTTCGGCGATTGCCACGCGCCCGATTTTACCGCGCTGCGCTCCAGCCTGTTCCCCGTGGAGACGGAGCAGTTTTCGCGGATCGACCTCGTTACGCTGCTCAGGCTTTCACGGTGGGTGAACTTTATCAAGCAGGCACTCTTGCCGGCGCTGCATAGAAAACAGATGGCTTTCAGTGAGTTGCAGGAGATTAGCGTAAAAACCTGGCTGCCTCTGGAGATAAAGGAATCTGGTCAAACCACTTTTTCCCTATTGCAACCGGCGGCGTTAACAATAGAAGAAGCAGGGAAGATAATGACGGCTATTTTTTTACACAGAAAATCGATATGGGGATTAAAGCGGCTCCGCCTAAAACAGCAACACACCTATACCTACCAAATCTTCCCGCACCAAATCTCACAAAAAGTTCTTCAGCTTTTCTGGGATCACAAAGATTTCTTATCTATTCACAGCGGCCCGAATAAGAGCTTGGAGAATCGTTAACTGTCTCGTCACAAAGCCTCTGTTTTTTTCTATCATGCTATTATGAACATCGGAGGGTTCACACACGCTTCTCCTCTCACATTACCCTGCGTACGGTTTCGTATACGGCGGTTTGTGAACCGTTACGGTTATTGCTTATGTTTTGAGCGGTTTCTTTGTAGCACCATATGGCTGCCGACATAAGCAATGAATGTCTGATAAAGGCAGACCATCTGAAAAGATGGGAGGCAAAGCCACTGGCCTAAGTCCTTGTTTTGCTGGATATGGCAGCAGGGTTGCCGGGCAAATACAATACCTCCATGAAATGTATTTTGCAAGGTGTATACTTAAAGGTGTATACTTAATTTTAATTGCAGGATACTTAGATAAATGATGTGGAGGTATTATGAGTACAAGAAAATATTTAAAAGTCAATGAATCGCCCCGGCTTTCGATGTACCGCAGCGTGCATAAAGCACTCATTTAAACTGTAATACGACCGATATTTACAAATACCCTGGCTGCAACGCGCTGCTTCTTCTGATCAGCAGTTGCCATGCTCCGGTGAAGCAGCCATCAATGAAAACTGCTGCGTTCACCATTGCATCAACGGCACAGAGCGCGCGCGTTTTGCGCGGGTCGTCCATGACGATGGCCGGCGCGGTTATAATGACCGGTATATCCGGTCGGTAAAAAGTATTTAAGCGTATCACCTGCGGTAATAAGGCACCAGACAAAAGGAGGGTATTATTATGAAACGGCACAAGCACAGTATTTATTTGGGCAGTTTGCTGCCAGTGCTAACGGTATTCGCTGCGCTTTCCATTGCGCTGCAGCCTGTTTTTGCCCAGACAGATAGGGAATGCAGAAACAGCCCGGCGCCGGCTCGGCCTCAGCAGTCTGCCGTGCTGGCCACACCGCAGGGATCAGCAGCAGCAGATGATCAGGGCTACAGCATCTGGAAAACAGCGGGCAGCGGTTATTGCGACTATAATGATCACAACCTGGATATTAATGTTGATGCTGACCCGAAGGATATAACAGACCTCACCTTGATTATCAATGCCTATGACGTAGATTTTACTACTCCCGGCTGCGAAGGCGGCCCGGAAGTTGATAAGGTATATATTAATGATAAAGAAGTGGGCGTGCTGCACGGTGCTAATGACTCATGGAGCACCTCGACGTTTTCCATAAGCTCAAGTCTTCTGCAGCAGGGCAATAACCGGGTTTATATTGATACTGACGCTACCGGGACCGGGTGCTGGTGCGTGGGGATAGGATATGCTGCGCTGCGGGGTAAAGTAGGCTTCCAGATCACCGAGGTGACCCCCCAGGACAACGCAGAAAAGGTTGACTGGGAGCAGCCCAACATTACAGCTACTTTCTCAAGCGCTTATGACGCAAGCACGGTGAACGATCAGACCTTTGACCTTTTCTACTGGGGAACAAGTGGCAAGGTCATGGTGAGCGGCACTGTGGAAGCTACCAGTACAACCAAGGCTACATTTAAACCAAGCCAGCCGCTCAAGGACGGTGTCTATTACGTGGCAACGGTGTGGAGCAAGCCCGCTGCTGAAGGACTGGGCCGGTCCAAGTGGGTGAAGGGCCCTGGCGGTGTTGACCTTCAACAGGGAAAAACCTGGGCGTTCTGGACCATGCCGGATCTTACCGGTAATATCACTGTTGTGCCGGTCCAGTCTGTGGAAAATGTCAATCTGATTGTTGGAAAGCCATCCGTAATCAAAGTGTTCATACGTTGGGATAAAAAGTCTGACGTTTCACCTGACTGGCAGGCAAAAGCAATAGATGTTGATTCCCTTAAGGTATCATATGATGGAGAGGGCCATTCCGGATACGGCATATGGGCAGATGCCCCGGGGGTTAACATCTTTACCCCGGCGTTTGGCACCAAGGGGGCTAAGGAAACGGGAATACCAAGAGATAACCAAGCCCGATGAATCATATTCGAAGTTTGAAAAGAGTAGGGCTTTAGACAGTGTGAATTACTACGGGTATAAGCCTGCTTATGCCGGGTCTGTCTCATTTTCTGCCGAGGTTGAGCTGAAGTCACCTGATGGGAAGAGCCGCAAATTCACTTCCGGCACGGTATCACGCACAATTATCGAGACCAAAAAATTCAGTTATGCGTTTGTGCCGGTGCAGACGGGTAACTGGATTGCTACCGGTGTACTTGATGCCACCGGAATGTTTGTGAATATCCAAGACATGGCCACACGGAATCATCAAATATTTAGAGCGACCTATCCGCTTTCGCCGTCAAATGCAGTTTATACCAATCCAAGCCTGGCAAATTTGACCCTTGTCCCATCCCAGAACAGCGCAACCTACAGCGATCCAGGCACTGATAATAATAAAATAGACCTCCTGGGCTGGCTGAGCAGGCGGGCAGAGGCAAATAATCTGGATGCGTGTGTTGGCATCGTTCCCGATACCTGGCTGAAAGACCTGGGTCTTACCTACACGGAAACATGGTTTGGCATTGACTATGCCAGACATTCCGCATTGATAGCACATAACGCCAGCAGGTTTATTCTCTCTCATGAATTTGGTCATATGCTTCGTGACTGGGATGATTATGACAACTTTCTAGAGGCGGATGAGGGTTTTTATGTCGAGCAGCGTGAGGATAAGCGCAACAGCGTAAGCAAGTTGCCAGGACTGAACTCTGGATAGATGAACCCCAGTTCAGCGAGCTGTATGGCAATGAACTGGCACCCACTCCATCTATACAGTCGGGTGGATTTTCCGTCCAAGCAGCATCACAGCAGCTACTGCTGGCTGCCGGGGTTATTGACACGGCGACCAATGCAGTCACCCTTGATCCCTGGTATGTTATTGAGGGAACAGAGTGGAAGCAGCCAACAGCCGGTGACTATAGCCTGGAATTCTATAACCAGCTCAATACTAAGCTGTCAGGCTATTCATTTCAGGGGTCGCAGGCGGTAAACAATAAAGTGAGCTTCCTCTTGAAGGTGCCGTACCCGCAAGATACAAAGAAGGTCCTTATAAAAAAAGGTACCACAACGTTGAAGGAAGCAACAAAGAGCGCAAACGCTCCCCAGATTACTATTACTGCTCCGACCCAGGGCACCGTACTATCAGGAAGCCAGACTATTACCTGGACCGCAACTGATGCAGACGGAGACAGCCTCTATTACAGTGTTTCATTCAGTTCGGATAACGGCGCTACATGGGTTCCCCTGGTGTTTGATACGACCACTACCAGCTTCTCATGGAATACGGCAAGCACGGTAAAGAACGGAACCGGCTGCATGATACGGGTGACCGCAACTGACGGGCTGAATACCTCTACAAAAACAGTTGGCTCGCTCACGATTGCCAACCAGCCGTGCATTGTATATTCTTCCCCATCCTCCGGGCAGCAGAACGTTCCTCTGGAAGCAACCATTACAATGGAGTTCAGCGACGAGATGGATGAAGAAAGTATTACCTCGGAGACCGTCACGCTGGAAGATGGCACCGGCACCAGGATTCCTGGTTCAGTATCATATGACAGCACGCTGCGGCAGGCGCTGCTTGTCCCGCAACAGACACTCACTGCAGCAGCCACCTATACGGTGAAGGTTTCGTCAACAGTACAAAACAAGTCTGAATTCCCGCTGAGCGGAACTACTTCTTTCTCCTTCACCACCAAGAGCGATGTGGGTCCGCCACAGGTGGTTATGGTGTCACCCGGTACCGGCGCATTGAACATTCCTATTAACGCACGGGTTGCCGTGATGTTCGATGAAGGCATAGATTCTTCTACCCTTACCCAGGATACGTTTTATGTTACCAGTGCTGCCGGCACCAGGCAGAGCGACACCATAAACTACAGTGCAAGCACCAAAACCGCTGTAATAACTTTTGCCTCCGATTTAAGTGCCAATTCCATTTACACGGCGACAGTGAAAGCAGGCATCAAGGACGCCGCAGGAAATACCACTCAGGGAGATTACACGTGGTCGTTCCAGACCGGCACCGGCACTATCAGTCAACTGGGTTTCTCCGGCGTATATGCTGACCAGGCACTGGATGATACCGGTGACGGATTGTACGACCGCCTGGTGATTGATGTTGGTGTGGAAGTTTTTACCAGCGGCTACTATAACCTGAATGGACGGCTGGTTGACAGCGCTGGCCAGGAGATTGACTGGGGGACCACCAGCGATGTATCCATTGATGCGGGGGTGCAGGTGCTGCAGTTATCCTTCAAGAGCGACACGATACGCAGCCATGGCGTTAACGGTCCGTACTCGCTTAAAGATCTGCAGTTCTATAGCACTTCAGACCCCAATCTGTTTGTGTGGAAGGCAAATGCCTATACTACCAGGGCATATGATGTGACAAAGTTCAACGCGAACCTCACGCTCACCGGGCTGCCTGACGTGTACCTGTTGACCAGCCAGACCAGGGATAATGCATTTAACCTGAACGATTATGCCCTGCACAAAACACTGCCCGACAGTCAGCTCACCTATGAAATAGAGGTTGCCACTGACTCCCGCTGCGGG
Source organism: Pseudomonadota bacterium (assembly GCA_026388865.1). Classification (GTDB taxonomy): domain Bacteria; phylum Desulfobacterota; class WTBG01; order CAIYCZ01; family CAIYCZ01; genus JAPLIX01. The sequence goes on from JAPLIX010000310.1 coordinate 8,271, forward strand.
GTAAGTATTGACGGTGACGACAACATAGATATCAGCCCGCAGGCCGGCTGGGAGGGATACAGCGACGTAACCGTTAAGGTTACTGCCGGCAGTGATGCAGCACGGGATACGTTTCGCATTACGGTCAGTAATGCCCCGGAAACAACTACCACGACTACTGCAGCAGTTGTAACCACAACAACTACAACGGCACCGGCGGGGAGCACGACAACGACGTCCGGCGCCGGGTCGACCACGACAACGGTGAGCAGCGGCGACTGCCCGCCTGAATATCCTGTTGACTGCCGGGAGCAGGGTTCTTTCGGCTGTTGTCCGGCGGATTTGCCCTATTGCGGCCTGACCAAATGTTACAAGACACCGCCGCTCTGCCCCATGGTGCTGCTTGCCGATGGGGATGAAGACCTGCTCGATACGCTGCGCCAGTTCAGAAACAGGGTTCTGTACAAGACACCGGCGGGAAAAGAATACGCCCAGCTTTTTTACCAGCACGCGGTAGAGACCATTTCCATCCTGCGGCGCAATCCTGCGGCGCTGCAAAAGTCGCTGGAAATGCTGCAGGTGATTGTTCCGGAAATACGAGCAGCGCTGCAGGGAGAAAAAATTAGTCTTGATCAGCCGATACTGAATGCCTTGGCGCAGGTACTCGAGGAGATCGGCAAAGATGCACGGCCAGTGTTGAAAAAAGATATTGCCCGGGTTGCCGGCCGGCTGAAGAGCGGTAAAATCGGAATCCTTAAATAACCAAGAGGCCCCCTGTGCCCGGATTAGCAGGCCGCTTTCCCGCGCAGGGGGTATCGGTGCAGACGGGCAGAACGTTTAAAAGGGTACTATCCCCGGTACCAATTACAGGCCGGGATATTGTTAGCAGAAACAGGGTAGCAGCACATAGATGCAGACACACCAGGAAATCGGCTGTTCACAACTTTTGGCAGCAAGGAAGAGCTTCTTACCGATGACATCGCGGGCGACATAGAGATATTTGCCGACGCGCGTGACGCGGAAGTAACGCACCCGGAGCTGAAGCAGGTAATCCGGCAGGTAAAAAAAGAGGTGCATGACAGGACCCTGTTTAGAATAAGCGCGGTTTGATACAATAGATTTTGAAATAAAAAAACAGTGGATGAAGTTGGCGGGCGATGTCCCTGGTTTTAGAGGCTGAAGGCTGTGAGCTGATTTACTATAACGGTTATTGTTTCTGGTTTTCCAAGGAGGGTGTCATGCTGAACAAATCATTCCCGGTTGTATTGAGTCTCATCGTTCTGTCGCTCCTGGTGGTTGGCTGCCCCTCTCCCCTGCCGGTCTGGCGTGAATTCTACTCCCTTGATCAGGACGCCTCGGGCGTCAACGAGAAGGTCAACAACATCGCCAGCCTGACCGTAGTCTCCAGGGATGATAATGAACTGCGGGCCGAATACCGGGCCGGTTTCGTCCAGGGTACGCTGCAGGGGCGCACCATCCGCTATGCCCGGGACAACTCCTGGGATAATTCTTACCTGACGGATCCTGACCATTCCTTTCCCCAGCAGCCCGGCCCCACCCCGGCGGAACTTGAGAAGGCCGCAAGTATCCTGAACGAGAACTACAACTATTTAATTAAATACCTGAAAACCACCCCCGACAGCGACGCGGCCCGCAAGCTTTCCCGCCTGCTCTTCCGCATGCTGGGCATCTATCATGGGGCGACCCTGGCCGCGCCGGCCAGCCTGGACTTTTCCGGCTCGTGGCTGCCCGATGCCTCCTACTTCCAGCCGGCGGAGCTTACCCTGGAATACGGGACCACGTCGCTCACCTTCATGGACGTCTACTTCCTCAACGCGTTCAATGACCTGACGTATGTGATCTCGTATTCGCCGGAATTGGGCGGCATTGGCATTGCCCCTGGAGAAAAATGCTCGGCCTTCCTCAAGCGGGTCGGCGACGAGGTGATCCTGACCCATAATACCTGGCAGGGGTTTCTTTCCCAGACTATGGCCATGACCCTTTTCGTGAACGACGATTTTCTCACAGTGAACGCCTCCAGCCCTGGATTGATAGGCTCCGGCACGGATTTCGGCTACAACAACAAGGGCATTATGTTCAATGAAACCACCCACCGCCTTTCACACAGCGTAACGAAGACCGACGCGCTCTGGATTTTCTGGCGGGTGACCCTTGCCGAGCAGTTTTCCACGTCCATAGATGATTTCTTCCATTACATCTCCCTGGAAAACTCCGGCACATACCTGAATGGCTACATGCTGGTGGACAGCAATAACAACGAGACCGGACTGGTGGAGATGTCGTATCAATGCTTTGTCTTTTACCGCTCCAGCGGCGGGCCCTACACGGTTACCACCAAGCCCGAAGGCTTTTCCACCGCCTATGACGCCGAGATGGTCACCCCGGCTTACCTTATGGGCATCAACTTTCCCGCTTCACTGCAGGTGCGTGCGGACCTCAAGTCCACGGACAACCGGCCCGCCCGGCGACAACAGTTCACAGAGCTACTGCCGGGAGTGACCGATGTGGAGAGCGCCCGGGCGGTCATCACGTACACCGACCCGGCCAATCCGCTGTCGATCTTTGGCCGCTGGGATCTGGGCTACGGCGAGACGCCCTATCCCAAGATGATCCCGGACGGCTCCATCGACGCCAAGGTGGCCACGGCCAGCATGGCCCGCGCATCCAGGCAACTGACGGGGAAGCTGGACGTGCTTTCACCGGCCCAGGGCTTCTGGATGCTCTACGGCACCGCCCATGTCAACGGCAAACCGTTTATCTGGAGCCGGTCATCATGGAGCTGGCAGAAGCGGCGGGACGTGCCGGACGTTCTGGATGGACGCTTTACGTACCTGAAGCTCAATCTGCGGTAAGGCTGCGCCGCAACTCTCAACAAATGCTTGTCAGCCTCCGCTTTAGCAACGGCTGAAAGCTGTTGCCTATTGCCTGCTAGCGATAGGATTATCAGGGCATGCAAAAATATCAGTATTAACAGCAATAAACTAATGGTGGAAACGCCCTTTGAGCTAAAACTTGTAGAAACGAGTTTCTAGAAATGTAGCAATGTAAATGGGGTCTCCCCTCTTCTATAATATAAGAAAAGAAAAGGGGGACAGGCTGCTTTTCGCAATTCAGCCTGTCCCCCTTTTTACTACACATCACTATCACTCCACCGTAATCGCAAGCTCCGCCACATCTTTGCCGAAATCATTTTCAGCGCTTAGCCTGACAGCAAACGTTCCTGTCTCGGGTACTGCCCCGGAGATAATTCCATTCTGTTCATCAATGCTCAGCCCCGCAGGAAGACTATCGGCATGAAAGACCTTTGCCTGGTTGATAGTCTCAATCTGATGGGTGAAGGGCGTGCCCGCACTCAGATGAGCCGTGTTGGAACTCTCAATGAGCGGATAGTGCACCTGCTCGTGCTCCAGCAGAAACGCATGAACGCGTGCCCGCGCATTTGCTCTTATATTCATCCAGAAGAGATTAAAATCAAACACATGATAGTTTAGCGGCCCCATCATTTCACCGTCATCGAAACGATCCTTCGGCAGCTTCGCCGGACTAACCAAAAGATACCCGCGATCGTCGCGGGCTCCGACCAGGCCCGGATAGATCCCATGGAAATTAGTTTCGTGCTCACCAAACACACCAAATGGGACAGCCCCTAGGTTCAGCTCTGCACCCGCCATCTCAGGGCCTTCAATCCACGTAAGCGGATTAATATCATACAGTACTTCGCTCGCAGGGGTCCGCACCCATCTTTGGCTTTTAGGTTCCCAATAAACCTGACCCCAGAGCCATTGGCATCGGCCATAATCAGTTACTCCTTCCCCGAAAGTCTCCCAGATTGCAATGCATCCGGTTTGTTGAGGGGCAGTGCAGGGCTTAAGGTCCGTGGCGCCGCTGTCAAAAAACGAACGCGCTATCGGCATGCCGGGTGTCCATGCTGCAACAAAGCGTTTTTCAAGAGGGGTCCCGATCACTTCTTCCAGTAATAACCGCGAGGCATGATTGGCCCCCTGGCTGTGGCCGGCAATGATAAAAGGCCGACCATTATTCAGGCGCCGGATATAGTAGCGAAACGCCTGGCGCACATCCTCGAATGCGAAATTCAAAGGCTCCTGCATTTCTTCTTCACTGCCGTCGTACACATAAAGCGCTATCTGGCGGTAGCGGGGAGCATAAATACGCCCGATTGCATTGAAAGGCGTGGCCTGTGCCATTAACATTATCTCTGTTATCTTTACCGCGTCCGGATCATCAATGGGAGCATTTTTGACATCACTGCGATAATAGGTTGTCGGGTGGACATAGAAGACATCAACTGGTGCTGATTCTTCAAGGTTGCTGAGGCCGCTGCCAACAGGGGTAAATAAAGCAGTACTATTCATTCCAGGCATGGCATACCACGACTCGGGCACACTGTAATCAATCCTGTCACCAGCACACCCTGCAAGCAGCATAATCACTGCCGTAATACTAAGAAAGCATTTCATTGATGCTTTTTTCGCCACCATAATTTTCCTCCTCTCAGTTTGGGGGTCAATGGGGTCACCCCTCTTCACAGAATGATCAGGCAACAGGGTGCAACAATATGGCGACAAGTCTATCACAATTTTATCACAATGAGGCAGGTTTCACAGGGGACTTTTTATCACAAATGGAAAAAAGAGAAGAAAAAATAAATGCCTGGGACGAGAATCGAACTCGTACAGGGCTAAGCCCCGAGGGATTTTAAGTCCCTTGCGTCTGCCAGTTCCGCCACCCAGGCATATAGTTAATAATGACTTTATATTCGAAGCGTGAAAAATAATACTAACTTTGGCACTGCCTGTCAAATCAGATTTTACCCTGCAGGCACAGAGCCGGTGCGCGCCGCATTGCCCTTGAACATGGGCCAGGAGCCAGCGTCACCAGGAGTTGCTTTAATACAATAAACCCTATGGTCATCGCCGCCCACATAGATATTGCCTCCGCTGACCGCGGGCGATGATTTAGAGCCAAGCATTTTGAACTCCCACCGTTTCGCGCCGGTCGTCGCATTCAGACAATAGAGCTTATTATCCCAGCTGCCGAAATATACATAGCTACCGGTAACGGCGGGAGATGAGACGACATAGTAATCGGTCTTGAACTCCCAGATCTTGCTGCCGTTTTGCGCATTCAGGCAGTACAGCCTGAAGTTACGGCTGCCAATAATTACGGTATTGTTATACACCGCAGGGGAAGACCATATGCGCTCATCCGTATCAAAGTCCCATACTCTCGATCCTGTTTGCGCATCGAGGCAATAGACTTTATGATCCTGGCTGCCAAAATAGACACGACCTCCCGCCAGCGCCGGTGAGGATGCTATCATATTGCCGGTCTTAAATTCCCAGATCTTTTTCCCGGTGCCCGCCTCAAGACAGTAACATCGGTAGTCAAAGCTTGTCACATAGACACTCGTTCCTGATACTGCCGGTGTAGCAGCTACCGCCCCCCTGGTCACAAACTCCCAGACCTTGGCCCCGGTTCGCGCATTCAGGCAGTAAACACGGTTGTCATAGCTTCCCGCATACACAAAACCATTCGCTATTGCCGGAGAAGAAACCACCGTCCCCTTTGTTTCAAACTCCCAGACCTTGGCGCCGTCTTGCGCATTCAGGCAATAGATTTTACGGTCATTGCTGCCGGCATAAACATATCCGCCTGCGACTGCCGGCGATGAGCGCATAAAACCCTGCGCCTTGAACTCCCATATCGCAGAGCCGGTTTGAGCATCAAAGCAGTATAGTTTTTTACTGTTACTGCCCACATAGACCCGGCCGGCCGCCACCGCCGGGGAAGCTTCCACATCCCGCGTGGTATCAAATTCCCACACTATCCGGTCGGAACGCCGCTGCGCTTCACGGCCCGGTTTGCAGCCGGCAGCCCCTGTTGTCAGACAGAGTGCTAATATAAACAGAGTATAGCGATTCAGTTTTTGCAGCATCGTTGTCTCGTGGTTAGGGTGCTTACCGG
>JAPLIX010000164.1 GCA_026388865.1 Pseudomonadota bacterium
TGATGAACAATATATTGGAGCAAAAGTAATTGCACTACAGGAAATTGAAGAAGCATTTGAAGTCATTAAAGGAAATAGGGAAAAAATTAAAGTCTATATAGAAAATAATAAAAATACCCTGCCCGATGATTTTTCAAATATTTTGAAAGATATAAATTATGTAGCCTCCTTAGATATTGACGCAGACCAAAGGCTTAATGTTTTTATGAAAACATTAGGTTACGACTGTAACAAATTATGGAATTACTTCGTAATGTCTTTGGTTTATCTTGGAGCTGTTGCGTTATTAGCGATAGGTATCGTTGTTATCGGTGATGCTATAATAATGTTAATTCCTGACCCATCCATACTTGGCCCAATTGCAATTGGTGTTTTGCAGTTGACCATGCTCGCAGGTATGGTTATTGAATTGGGTTTAGCGGTAGTTGCCGCTTTTCTTATAATCATTAATAATACTGCTTTTTTAGCCTTGCCATTATGTTGGATGGGATTGATATGAATTGATTTTATAGATAGCGGTAAATTAATTAAACAAAAGAATAATTTGCCTTCAGAGGTAATCTCTTTGATTCCATGGGGACAATAAATATTTACATTTCAGCCCATTTTTATAATCACTGCCAATTATACGTTCCTGATAAAACAATAATTTTAAGGCTGGCATAATGAAAACCAAAGAGAGGCACAGCAAATATATTGAATTAATCGAGAGCTTCTATCAGTATATACGCTGCTGGAGGCTCTTTTTATTTTATGGACACGGTTGTGGGAATAAATAAGGCGTACTGTGGAGTTAGGTTGTTTAATCATGGATGTCCCTAAATTTCTTATTGCGAATTGAAAAAACCGTCACATTATTATGGTACCAGAATCAGAAGATAATGGAGGATGGCATAGACCTTCTTTTGATAACTTGACAAATCCTCAAGTTATTGAAGAGCATAAACAAAAAGCATGGTTAGGACCCCAATCGGTAAATCTGAACCATCATGATTATATTAATAATATGATAGGTCTCATTCAAGATTTTCACGAACGCTTGATATTTCCCCTTACACGTCGTACATTTACAATATTACATGATTACTATGAGTATATAGATGAAAATACCAATCCAAGCGGAGGTAACTGGGAGGGTGACTATAGATGTTTCGAGCTTAGAACCAATACAGGTGACAATCAAACTGTTTACTTAAGCATATTAGGTAATTTCTATACTCCAGATTCGGACGTCGTGAGTCGAAACCAAAACTCAATCACAATTCTTCATGATGGCACATTAACAAAAGGTCACGCCGTTAAGCGTGCCCATGTAATTGAATTTATGAGATCAAATGCACCCCATTTAATAAGAAATAACAAAGTACTATTAGGAACTTTACCTTGTGATCGCTTGATTACCTGGCAAGATGCACAAGAATTTATTTTAAATTGCATAGAATATTCACTTTTAAGGGACGAATTTAGAAGAAGTCTGGATTAATGAGCTGGCTTTAATTCGTGGAATGATGGTTAAAAAATTTGGGGGACACTTTCCACAATACGTGGTATCAAAACTATCAACTGGGATTTTTATTAGTGGCTTTCACCACTTTCTACCCTTCTCGATGCGCTGCAGATACTGCCAGATGAGCTCTTCGATGCAGGGCGGCACGGTCATGCCCTTCTCCTTCATACAACAATCTTCTCCAGCCACTCAGAAAACTTGGACCAGGGCAATGCTATATTGTTGCCGGGCAGGTCAATTTTTCTGGCAGTATTGCAGACCAGTATGCCCTGCGAAGCGGCTTCCCTTCCCACAAGCCCCTTAAAACTGGTAATACCCTTGAGATGATGAACTGAAGGGGTAGAAGTCAGCTTGATCTCTATGGGTATGAGTTTGCCCTGTGCCTGGATAATTAAATCAACCTCTGTTCCGTCCTGTGAGCGCCAGAAAAAGGCCGAGGGTCTTTTCCCCTGGTTAAAAAAAGCCTTCCACACTTCGCTTATTAGTAAGCCTTCAAACAGCGCTCCCCCCATATTTCCTCTGAGCGCTGCTTCCGGTGAAGGCTGCCGGGTAAGAAAACAAACCAGGGAAGGGTCCGTTACATAAAACTTGGGGGTCTTAATGACCCGCTTGCCGTAGTTTTTATAAAAGGGCGGGAGCATGAAAGCAAGATAGCTTGCCTCAAGTATTTTTGCCCACGAGGTAATGGCTGTCTGGCTTACACCGCAGGTTCTGGCCAGCGTTGCCGGATGAAAGCATGAAAGCAAGATAGCTTGCCTCAAGTATTTTTGCCCACGAGGTAATGGCTGTCTGGCTTACACCGCAGGTTCTGGCCAGCGTTGCCGGATGAAATTCCTGGGAGTGAAATGCCGCGCTCAGGTTGACAAACATTTCGAATGACCGGAAGTCACGTATATTTTCAATCTGGCGGATATCCCGCTCAACATAGGTTTGAATATACCCATTGAGCCACAAATCGCGCTTTTCAGGATAGCAGGCAGGCTCGGGAAAAAGACCGGTCCACAGGAAATCTTCAAGATTCTTTTTTCTGCTTCTGCCTTCCTGCAGGTTGAAGGGCCCCAGCTCAAGAATGGCGATTCTTCCGGCAAGCGTCTCGCTGATATTCTTCATCAGATGGAACTGCTGCGAGCCGGTCATGATCCACACGCCGGGCGTCCGCTTTCTGTCTATTCGTATCTTGATATACTGCAGAAGCTCCGGCACATATTGAATCTCATCAAGGATGACCGGGTTTCCTTTAAATTGGTCCAGAAAACCATTCGCATCCTTCAGCGCATAATCACGATTCAGCGGGTCGTCAAAGGTCACATAGCTGATATCTTTGGTTTCGTGTTTCAGGAAGGTGGTTTTGCCTGACTGCCGGGGCCCGGTAATCAGGACCGCAGGGAAGTGCCGGAGAGCGCTCTGAAATGTTTTCTTCAGTTTTCGTGGTATATACATGGCTATGACCAGATTAATTTACTAAATTAATCTGGTCATAGCCTGATTACGCCGGCCTGTCAATCGAATTTTTTATGGCGCCGGGCCGGGGCCCCTGCCCTTCTTCTCGGTGCGCTGCTGGTACTGCCAGATAAGTTCCTCGATGCAGGGCGGCACGGTCATGCCCTTCTCCCGCAGGCGCTGCTTATAATAAATTGAAAACCACGGTAGGTTCTGTTATAGTGAGCTATGAAAACCTTTTGTGGAGATACCATATGAATCAAATTATTAAAGCTGACAAATCAGGTAACTTCAAAATCCCCCGCAAGATAAAGATTGCCCTTAAATTAAAAAAGGATGACAATCTTTTTGTGGTTAGCAGCAGGGACTCCATCATTATCAAAAAAGTACAGCAGCAATCTCTGAAGGAAAGATTTGAGGGGCTTGCGAAGGATGTTTCCCGCAAGTTTAAAAAAAACAGGGTAGCCAAGGATGATATTCTGAAGGCGGTTGAGTGGGCGCGAAGATAGTTCTTGACACCAATGTAATGGTATCCGCGCTGGGATGGAGAGGGAGCCCGCACCGGATACTGCTTAAATGTATCGATAAAACCTGCCTGCTGTTTATATCCCCTGCGCTTGTTTCCGAGCTCATAAGAGTACTCTCCTATAAGAAGTTCAACTTCAGCCCGTCAGAAATCGAAGAGTTTTTATCAATTATTTTTGAAACAGCCGTTCTTGTTGAACCGGCATTTTCTCTCGACATAATTCAGAGCGACCCCAGCGACAACAGAATTATTGAATGCGCTGTTGCTGCCGCGTGTGATTATATTGTCACCGGCGACAAACACCTTCTCGACATAAGAACCTTTAAAAGCATATCTATCATCACACCTGAAAATTTTATAAAGCTCAGCAAGCGAAACTGAAAGGGTCTCTGCGAAGCTCCCCTCAAGCCAGTCTTTCCAAACCTTACTCTTTCAGTTCTGATACATGCCCCTTGATCCCGAAAGATCTCCCGGATTGCGAGGGCTGAAACCTGGCACCCCACTGCTGCTCATCTTCCCAGACACTGAATTCCCCTGGCTTAGCCGGTGATTTCAGATATCCCTCTTTGTGTTTTTTTCTAACTCTTTAATTTTGGAATTTTACCTTTCATAA
>JAPLIX010000138.1 GCA_026388865.1 Pseudomonadota bacterium
CTTTATGTATCTCGATGATGGTAAAGGATTGCCAATCTGCCTTGAATTGTTTTTAGGTCTTCTGGGTTTGTTGTGCATGAATTTAATCCAAAATATTCACCGTCCTAATATGTGGGCGTAGTCATGAAGCCTCAACAATATCTCTTTGCACCATTAGAATGTGTGCATAGGTGTGACAGTGTCCGGAAAACAGGATATATATGCATAAGGTCTTTGAGGTTCGCATTGGTCATAACCTAAAGCCCTTAACAGAGACCTGTAAGCGTGTCAATTTTTAAAGGGCACTTTGCATGTTTTTACAGATAGATATGTCTTTTCCTTTGCACAACAAAGTCTGAAGATCGATTTTTTGTAATGATTTAATTTTTAACTGCTGCCGGGAAATGGCTTGAATACTATGCGGCGAAAGTACGCTGAAAATACGCCAGATAGTGTCAGCAATATTTTTATAATTTTAAGTAGATACCCACGGGCTTACGCCCGTGTCCCTAAAAACCAAAACTTAACTGGATAGCACCCTTATCAACTTTTTCCTGAAACTCAACATAGCGCTTTATAACTTCTTCATTTATCCCAATCGTTGATGAGAAAAAACCCGGTGACCAAAACTCATTGCGCCAATATTCTTTTCTGAGCCAGACAAACCGTTTTCTTATCTCTCGACTTGTGTTGGCTCATAGCTCTTTTACAAATTACCAGCCTTCGGCTGGCACGCTTTCATCCCCGGGCTTACGCCCGTCGTCTTCAGCGTGTTTACTGATAACTTTTTGCTTAGGCAATTTGAGTATTAATTGACCTTGCATTTAAAAAAAGGTATAGCTCCAGATAGCTGGTCTTCTAAGCACCTGAAGTATCACCTTTACAGAAACAGGAAACAGCATGAAACAAGACTGTGTGTTAGCTTTTTCAGTTTTTTTAATATTATTCATAGTTTCATTTATCTGCAGCATAGTATTAGGAATGGGCAAAGCCGAAAGCCTCCACGAACCAGCATCTCTCTGGATGTACGGCAGGCGCCTGCTGATGATCGTGATTGGCATTGGCATACCGTGGCTGCGGGGAAGAGATACCCTTGCTGCATTTGGCTGGCAGTTATCTGTTAAATGGTTCTTCATCAGTGTAGCAGCAGGCGGATTGATTGGTATCAGCAACAAAGGCGGCTTTGATCCCGCCAGCCTTATTGCCATCATCCTTCCCCTGTTTCATACCTTTGCCACCGAGCTCTTTTTCAGAAGATATCTTCTGAGAACATTCAGCGCCCTGTTTACCGGCATGTGGCCGCCGATGCTCCTGTCTTCATTCCTGTACGGCCTGTTCTATCTCACGGTATGGACAACCTTGGGACTGCCCGTGGCGGGAAGAATTATTTTTGTGTTTTTATTTACCGGCCTCGGCATCCTTTTTTCCTACAGTTACAAGAAGTCAGGATGCTTTCTGGTGCCATGGCTAATGCACTTTCTCGGTGTGCTCAACTATCGAATGCTGTTTTAGAAACTCTGTCGCAAGATGAATTCCGGTAGCCCCACGCTTCAGCGTGTGCTTGCTGGTAAAGGAAATGTCAATACATTACGCAGCCTGAAGGCTGCGGCTACATCCCCGTTTTTATAGTGTGACATAATCTCTTGAAGGAAAACCGGTTATGAAACGGCTGAAAAAAATATGTACCGTCATTATTGCGCTGCTCCTGGTCCTGTACCTCGGGCTGGTGGTTGTTGCCTTCCTGCCGCAGGAAACCATTCCGGTGAGCCAGCTTGCCGGGCCGCAGGATAAATTTATCACCGTCAACGGCCAGACTATTCATTACCTCCAGCAGGGGATCGGCAAGCCGCTCATTTTAGTCCACGGCTTTGCCGGATCAACCTATACCTGGCGCAAGCTGATACCGCTTCTTGCCGACCGCTACACCGTGTATGCCCTTGATCTTTTAGGCTTCGGCTTATCCGATAAGCCGGAGGATGGAAACTATGACCTTGAAGCACAAGGTAAACTGGTCATCGGCTTCATGGATGCACTGCATCTCCCCAGCGCGACGCTTGCCGGTCATTCCATGGGCGGCGTTGTCGTAGGATATGCGGCACTGGATGCGCCGGCAAAAGTTGATGCGCTTATCCTGGTCAGCCCCGGTTTTTACGGCAAGGGCGCACCTTCATTTTTGCGCTATCTCTTTTTCCCGCTTGACCGGGTCATGGCCCGGAAGTTTTATAAAAAGGCCGTTCGGGCCGCAAGCCTCAGCCGGTCATTCTACAACAAATCCCTGGTCACTGACGAGCTTATTGACGCCTACCTTCTGCCTACCAAAACACCGCACGCGGCGGACGCGCTTGCCCGGATGATGAGCAGCACCAGGACGTACGAGGGGCTGGCAGAGAAGATTGCAACTCCCTCGCTCCTGGTGTGGGGCGATCACGATACCAACAATCTGCCGCAGGATGGTGATCGTCTGAAAAAGGAAATAAAGCAGTCCCGCCTGGTGACCATAAAAGAATGCGGGCACTATGTGCAAGAAGAAAAGCCGGAAGAGCTTGCCCGGGCAATAAAAGATTTCCTTGGATAACAAACTTCTCCGCGCAGTATCCGTCAGTGCTTCACCTGCTCTCTATTGTTCAGGACATTCCCCAAAATTAAGTCATAGAAAACCAACAAAC
>JAPLIX010000069.1 GCA_026388865.1 Pseudomonadota bacterium
GTGGCTTGATAACTATAAAAACAAAAACTATAAAATCATATAACCAACCAATTTAACTTTGAAAAATCAGGTTTGTTACGTATAGCATGTTAAAGTATGCAATAGCTTGAGCAGAAGTGGTCAATGCGCTTGATAGCAGAAAGCATGAATTTTGAGCAATGAACTGACACCACAATATATCGACAACTATTTTACAGACAAAAAGAGCAGAGCCAAATTAATGACCCTGCTCTTTTGTTTGTCTGATAGGTATATTGAGGGTTATTGAAACAGCCCATACCCATATTTTATCGCCGACAGGGGTCAAGCCCCCTGTACCCCCATAAAAAGAAAATGATCAATTGCCAGCCCGAACAGGCCAAACGCAGAGGGCGGCAGTGCTCTTATAGGTGCCGCCCACCTGGCCATCTTTCATGCCCACGAGCCAGGCGACGTCGGCATGGAGAACCTCAGTCGTGCCTGACCAGTAGGCGTCGGACTGCACATCTGTAAAAGGTTCCCCCGGCATTGTCCAGACAAAAGGCCTACCGATCTCCCACGTGGCAGGCGGATCTGTACCTATTCCTTGAAGTTCCTCTTTGCTAGGAAGGCGCCAGTCTCCGGCCACTGACCCGTCTGTTAAGCCGGCATCACCGCTTTGCAGGTTGCTACAATAGGCCATGGCATCGTGCCAAAACTTATTGGGGCAGGAGTTTGCGTTCTTTAGCCAGATCACTCCTGTTCTTGTGTCTGTTACCGTGCCGTCTCCATTATCTTTAAATGAATCTTCTGGTACTTTATTGCATGACATAATACTTAAGGCTACCTCTAAAAATGTCATTCCCGTGAAAACGGGAATCTATAACCATTTGAAATTACTGGACTCCCGCTTTCGCGGGAGTGACAGATTGGGAATTATTAGAGGTTCTCTTAACATGAAAAGCAAAATAACTGTAAATAAACCTAAACTTTTTATCTCCATTCAATTTCTCCTTTCTCGTTTGTTTGATAGAGTCGCTTTAAGATGGGGCGAGTATAGGCTGAGGGGAATTGTACGTCAACAGCAAAATCTCCGCAAAATGTGTGGCTGCAGTTTTGGGGGTGGCTTTCGATGCTGATCTGAAATATTTTGTGGCGCAGTTCATTGAAAATGGCATTTTTTGGATTCACAGGTATGTATAAAGTGTAGACTTCGTGCCAGATGTTGTGGTGGGCATTAACCGCTGAACATTGCAGACTATGTATCAGAAGCGAGAGAAGTTTAGCAGCTACAATTTATTGATGACTTCATCATGAAATGTATAATTGACCGATGTCGTAGAGTTGTTGTGATCAAAACGGTCAGTTTAAATCAGCAATTTTACAAATAAGCCGTATCGTTTTACTCCTGGTCATCACGCACTTCGCTCTCGCTCTCATCCGCGACAAATGTTTCCGTGTAGATATAGCGGTCGAACAGCTTATTATAGCCGGTCCACTTTGCGTCCGGCTTTTTCTCTTTCTGGATAAACTGGCGCATCCCTTCCATTTTAGAATCAAGGTCATCCAGATAGTTGAGCAGGAGGGCCTCAAGGGTTTTCGGGCGCCGCGGTGAGGCAAAGATGTACTCCCCGTGATGGCTCAGAATCAGGTGCTTCAGGATGAGCGCGAGCGCATCAGGGAATTCAGGAATGAGCGCGATTTTGCCGCTGATGATTTCAACGCCGATGGTAATATGGCCTATCAGCCGGCCCTGATCAGTATAGTCAAAGGTGTTGCGGCAGGAGAGCTCATAAATTTTGCCAATGTCATGGAGCATGGCGCCGGCAAGGAGCAGGTCGCGGTTAACGTGCGGATAATGCGCGGAGACATCCCAGGCGAGACGCGTGACCTGCAGGGTGTGCTCCAGCAGGCCGCCGACACAGGCGTGGTGCAGGTTTTTTGCCGCCGGAGCCGTTTTAAACAGGGGCGCTAGCGCCGGGTCATCAAACACGCCGTGCAGCAGCTCCCGGACCGGGGCAGTGTCTATCCGGTCAATGCATGAAAGCAGCTCCTGAAAGGCCGCTTCCCGGTCAATGCGTGCGGCCGGCAGAAAATCGTACACCTCCAGATTGCCCCCTGCACACGGCTCAATGCGGGTAATATTGAGCTGCAGTGACCCCTGATAGAGTATTGCCCAGGCCGACACTTTTATTATGTCCCCCTCGCTGAACAGGCTTCCCCATTTTTCCGCATCATCCCAGATGCGCGCCTTCACCTCGCCGGTCTTGTCGGAAAGTATCAGGCCGATATACGGGCTGCCGCTTTTTTTCATGCCCTGATTTTTATCTCTCACCAGGAAGGTGCCTTCCACCTGGGTCTTCTCCTTTATGTCTTTTATGTAAACTGGTTTGTGCTCCATGGAATCAATCCTTTCGTAGTATGCAGCCATCAGCTCTCAGCTTTTAAGCGTTACGGATAATAAATTAGTCCAGTGAACCGGAAAGCCCCGGTCGGTTGTCTGACCATGCCTCATCGAGCAGGATCCGCTGCGGGCAGAGATCTCTCAGCAGTCCGTACAGATTTGACGGACCGGAGCTGTTCGCACAGTGCTCCCAGCCGGCTATGTGGACAATGGTTTTCTTCGGCAACCGTTTGCAAAGGTTTCGCAGCCGTCTGCTCATATGCTCGTCCCGTTCCACAGCCGACGGGTCGCCGGCCAGGTACGGGAGCCGCTGGCAGCCCTGATGCTCACGCCACATGGCAGCGGCTCTCTTATAACACATAGTTACTGAATCCTGGAGTTCTTTATCAGGAAGCGCGAGCAGCATTTTTATGTTGCGACCGGTGAGGGCTTCTGCTTTAAGCATGCACACTTTGTGGCGCGAAACGTGAGAAAGGTCAATGCAATAGAACGGCACGCTGCGGGTGGCGGCATAATCCCGCGCTGCCCGGTATTCAAAGGGGAACGTAATGGTTGCAAGCAGCTGCTCCAGTGCCGCCGGGAGATGATCCCGGCTTTCTGTACCGGGGGCAGGGGGCTCCCGGCCCACTGCCCCCGGTATTCGAGATAGTATGCGCTGCGTCAGCCTGCGGGAATGCTTGGTGCGAAATCCGCGGCCATACGGACTCAGTTCCAGAGTAATAATGTCAGGCTGCACGGCAGCAAGCACCCGCTGCAATTTATCATAGCCATGCGGGTCATGATGCACGGTACCAACCAGCACCAGTCTGGCAGAAGCATGCTTAGCGGCTTTCATGCAGCAGCTTCGGCTCCACTTCAAGAAGCAGTTCTTTAAGGTTTTTCTCACCGATGCCGCCGGTAATACGCGGATAGGGGGTGTGGATGTTCTGCTGCAGAAACTGCCCGATTGCATCGCTGTAGTACGATGCTGGCAGGGATGAGTGGCAGCGCACCAGGTTGAGAATCTCGGAAACCGTAATGGTGCGCAGGTCACGGCTGAAAACCAGGGTTCGCTGCTGGTGTGATGACTCAACAAGAATGCCTCCGGCGCGCAGGGGCAGGGTGAGCTCTTCTGTAAGATGGACCGGTATGCACAACTCTTCCGCAATCATCTGCAGGGAAGGCGGCGGCAGCGAGCGCAGGTAGCGCCCGGCAATAAAAAGTAGCATGCGCAGCGTCAGGTGCTCACGGTCTTCATGGTTCAGCCGCACCGGATGCGGCACTGCCTGATAGAACGCATAATGGTCATAATGGTAAGCGATCTCGGCCCCCAGGAGGAAGAGGATCCAGCTGATGAAGACCCAGAGCAGGAACAGGGGTATTGCCGAGAGGGGGCCGTAAATCAGGGGATAGTAAAACACAAACCGGGTCGTATATATGGTAAAAGCCTTTCCGGCAAGGTGCCACAGCGTTCCCGCAATAAAGCCGCCGGTGAGCGCGGCCCTGAACTTCACCCGGGTGCCCGGCATGAATACATAAAGACCGGTAAAGGCGATCCACACCAGAAAATAGGGAAGCCAGGAAAAGAGGTCAATATTAATGTAGGCTTCAATAATTTTCAGTGCATTGCTGCTTTGCAGCGTGGCCATCATCACCAGTGATACTGCCAGCAGCAGCGGCCCCACGGTGAGCGATGTCCAGTACATGGCTATGCGGTAAAATAATGGCCGCCGGTTACGCGTCACCCAGATTTCATTGAGCGCATACTCCATTTCGCTCAGGAGCAGAATCACCGATATAATCAGCACCCCGGTGCCGAGCGCACCAATGGTAGAGAAATTGATGCTCTCCACCAGATTGTTCAGGGTGGTGATCACTTTCTCCTGTGCCCCGGGAGCAATGGTTTGATAGACGTAGGGCCGTACCAGCGCCTGAAGGTCAGAGAGGCCGCCGAAGACTTTAAACAGAAAAAACACAACGCTCAGCAGCGGCACCAGTGAAAAAATGGTGGTGTAGGTAAGGGATGCTGCCCAGAGTAAACGCTTGTCGTGATAAAAGCGTTTTGCGGACAAAAACATAATATGTAGAAGTTTCTGCGGCACCTCAAGCATTGCCTTCCGCAGTGCAACCCTGATAGTGCGAAAAACCCCTGTCTGCTGTTTCACACCCATGCAAAGACCTTTTATAAAGTAACTGAATTTTGTGCTGCAGCAATCCAGATCCGTATTTTCGCCTCGTCAGGAATACGCGCCGGGCCCGGGCCTGGTGCTGCAGCCTTTTCAAGTTCCCGGTGAAGCGCATGGGCCTCCTGTGACGCGAGCGCCCGGATATCTGCAATGCCGGCCTTAGCCAGGAGCTGAAAATTAACTGTTCCCATGCCCTTGAGCATGACCATGTCTGCGGCCTTTATCCACGATGACAGCTCTTCCGGGGAAGCAGGCACGCAGCGTACCATCTTTTCCTGCCCTTCCCGGGAGGACTTCAGCCGCAGAAGGTCCTTGACCATTATAATGCCGCAGGTCTCAAGCTGCTGTTTATTCTTTGTCCCTATTGCGGGCAGATCCCGGATAAAGGACCGATAGGAATCGACGGTAGTTTTATCCATTGCAATGAATACAGCCAGGCAATGGCATAGCATTCAAGGGCAAACGGTATAAAGCCGAGAAAGCCCGGAGCAGTCATTTCAAAGATTTTAAAGCGGTCAAAAAAAGGTACGGTATATATCCATTTGGTGGCTGCCCAGTAGTTCCAGAACTCCCATAGCATGCCGCAGAGCAGGCCGGCGGCCATAAGGAGCAGCGGTTTTCTCAAGCTGCCCCGTTCCCAGTCTTTGAACAGTGATGGAGCCCCACAGCGGTAATTAACGGGCTCAAACAAAAGAAAAAAGCCGCACCACACCAGGGGAAAGCAGGTGCGCGGATACGCCATGCACAGCGCAAGACTTGCAGCCCCGGCGAGCATGATAATGGTGTGGACAGCCGCGGAAAAACTCACGGGCTTTACCTTCCAGGTTTTCAGCCACCGGGTGCTTTCCAGAAACTCGGCGGTCTCAAAGATACCGGGAAGCACGGTGGCAAATGAGATGCTGTAGCCGGCCCAGCGCAGAGCAGTTATTTCAATAACATTGACATAGTACCAGTTTTTAAGCTGCAGGTTGAAGGCTTCAAATAGCGCCCAGATAACGACAGATAGCGGCAGCAAAAACAGAAATTCACCGGTTCTGCTCAGCAGCAGCGACGAGCCGGTCCGGCTAAAAACAATGCTGTCCATGACCAGTATATATGACCACCAGGCAAAGCAGTAGAACCAGCTGGAGAATGGTTCTACATCGAGTATCAGCATCACCACGGCGAACAGAAACGACAGTATTCCAAGGAAGAGATTACATGCAGCCATAGGCAGCTACTATCAGGCTGTTGAAAAACACCCAGCTGTCCCGACCTGCGTCGGGATTGCGCTCATTCCCGATAGCTATCGGGACCTCATTCCTCACGCTTTCGCGCGCCTTGCATCCGGATGTTTTTGACCAGTCTGAGAGAAAAATACTTTTTCAACAACCTGCTAGCGCGCTCAATATCAAAAGCTATAGCAGATGGTTTCCGCCGGCGAGAAGGGAAAAGAGGGCAGGTTATCACAACCCCTTGAAATCAGGCTTAAGATGCAGCGCATCAGCAGGTTCGGAAGAAACAGTTCCTTCAGCCAGTCCTTCCATTTTAATGCGCAGGCGCAGGTCGTTGGCACTGTCAGCATAAACGATAGCATTCTCGTATATTATCCGCCCGGCCTTGTACAGTTCGAAAATAGCCTGATCGAATGTTTGCATGCCTTCACGGGTCCCCTGAGCCATAACTTCTTTAAGGGTATCAACCCGTCTTTTCATGATGAGATCCTTGACCCGGGGGCTGTCGAGTAAAACTTCAATAGCCGCTGCCCGTTTGCCATCAACAGAGGGAATGAGCCGCTGGGATATGAGTGCTCTCAGATTGAGGGAGAGCTGGAAATAGATCTGGTCATGCCGCTCCGGGGGAAAGAAATTTATTATTCGTTCAATTGCCTGGTTGGCATTATTTGCGTGCAGGGTAGAGAGACACAGGTGCCCTGTTTCGGCAAATACAATTGCCGCCTCCATGGTCTCGCTGTCACGAATCTCACCGATGAGGATCACATCGGGAGCCTGGCGCAGGGTATTCTTCAGCGCCTCATCATAGCCATGCGTATCCATGCCGATTTCCCGCTGCGAGACAATTGATTTTTTGTGGGGATGAATGAACTCAATAGGGTCCTCGATAGTGATAATATGCCCTGAAGCATTTGCATTCCGGTACTCTATCATGGCGGCAAGGGAGGTAGATTTACCGGTCCCGGTCCCGCCAACCAGTATTACCAGCCCGCGCTTGGTCATGCTGATGTCTTTCAGTATCGGCGGCAGATTCCAGTCATCAATGCTTGGTATGTCCATACGGATCTCGCGGATAACAATACCGACGCAGTTCCGCTGCCGAAAAATGTTGACGCGGAAGCGCCCTATATCAGGGAAATAAAGGGCAAGGTTCATTTCCAGGTTTTCGGCAAAGGCGGCTTTCTGCTTTTCACTCATGATTGAATTGGCGATCTCCTCAACATTCTGAGCACTCAGCATAGCGTCACTGGCAGGCCGGGTGTTGCCCTCGACCCTGAACATGGGGGGGCTGTCTGCGGTCA
>JAPLIX010000330.1:0-1745 GCA_026388865.1 Pseudomonadota bacterium
CAGTAAGTTTTTGTGTCATGCTATCACCTCCGACCAATGTAAGCAAAAAAGCACCTGGGCACGGATATAATCTGCGCAACCAAGTGCTCGAATCTTCTGGTGGAGCTGATCGGGATCGAACCGACGACCTCTTGAATGCCATTCAAGCGCTCTCCCAACTGAGCTACAGCCCCAACTTTCTTAAATATCTAAATCCCAAGCACCAAATTCTAAACAATTTCAAAATTACAAAAACATAACTTTAAAGGTTTGGGATTTGGCTATTTGAAAATTGAATTTTGTTTAGAGCTTAGATATTTGGATTTAGGATTTATACTGTTTATACCAGAACAGGCACGTTTGTCAAAGAGAAAAATGCAGCCCGCCTTCGTCCCGTTGCGCGGGACTGCGGCGCGGCGGGTGCCGGAGAAAAAGCTTGTCTTATTGCCGCCAGGCGTTATAATTAAAGCCGATAAAAAAAATGAACATTCAGACACAGGAGCCCGTTCTTGAACCGCACCGGGATTGTCCGCGACCAGCGATATCTTGAGCACAAAACTGGTGTCCATCACATAGAGATCCCCCAGCGTCTTGAGACCATCTACCATATGCTTGACTCTAACGGTTTTCAGGACGGATTCACCCTCATCCCTCCCCGCTATGCAACCCTTGAAGAACTTGAAATGGTGCACGCGCCCTCCTACATTGAACGCATTCTTGACACTGCGGGGGAGCCCCGGCGCTATCTTGATCCGGACACGGTCACCTCGGAGCGCTCCTGTGAGGCTGCGTTTCTTGCGGCCGGGGGAACGCTGGCAGCCGTGGAAAAGGTTATGGCAGGCGGGGTTGATAATGCCTTTGCTCTGGTCAGGCCTCCGGGCCACCATGCTGAACGGGATCATCCCCTGGGGTTCTGCCTGTTCAACAATATTGCTCTTGCAGCCGAATTCAGCCGCAGGCGCTACGGCCTGCGCAGAATCCTGATCGTGGACTGGGACGTCCACCATCCCAATGGCGTGCAGCATGCTTTTTATGACGACCCGGAGATTTTGCTCTTTTCAACCCACCGTCACCCGTTCTTTCCCGGCACCGGCGAAGCCACAGAAGTGGGCAAAGGAGAGGGCAGGGGGTTTACCGTAAATGTGCCGCTTCCGGCCCAGCGGGATGATACTGATTTTGGAAATGTGTACCGGCATATACTGGTCCCCCTGGCACTTGAATTCAAGCCGCAGCTCATTCTCATATCCGCGGGCTTTGACACCCATATAGATGATCCCATCGGCGGGATGAGAGTAACGGAACGGGGGTTTGCCCGGATTGCTGATATAATTCTTGATATTGCACGCAAGACCTGCGGGGGGAAAGTTGCTGCGGTGCTTGAAGGGGGCTATGATCTTGCTGCGCTCAGGCGCTCGGTGAAAGCGGTGCTGCAGACGCTGCGGGATGGTTCCTGCCCGGACCCGCAGCAGTTTATGGAAAAAGAGGATGCCCATTACCTGCGCATGCAGGAAATAATTGAAGAGATAAAAAAAATCAACCGGCCGTTCTGGAAATGTTTCTAAGATGAGCACCCTTGATAATACCTTACCGCCGCACAACCCCGATGCCAACCTTAAAGAGTATGAAGCGCTCTACCGGAGCTTCCGCTGGGATGATGCCGGCAATGCGTTTGACTGGCACACCACCGGAAGCGTAAATATCGGCTACGAAGCAATAGACCTGCACGCTGATAACCCCGCAACGGCTGATGCAGTTTGCCTCAGCTA
>JAPLIX010000330.1:1782-11846 GCA_026388865.1 Pseudomonadota bacterium
TACCGGCAGATGAAGGAACTCTCCGGCAGATGCGGCACCATGCTGCGCCGGCTCGGGGCGCAAAAGGGCGACCGGGTATTTTTGTTCCTGCCGCGGATTCCGGAATTTTATATTGCGCTGGCAGCGTGCGCAAAAATCGGGGCGATTATTGCGCCCCTGTACAGCGAGTACCGGGACAGCGCGGTCAATTACCGCATGCTGGATGGCCGGGGAAAAGTTCTTATTACTACCCCGCAGTATCTTGCCCGGGTGCCGGTTAATGAGCTTCCTGATCTTCACATAATAATTTTAACCGGCACTCCCCGCGACACGGCCGGCCCGGGGACTGTGTGGTGGCAGGAAGAGATGGCGCAGGAGACCCCGGAACTTGAAATTGAGTGGGTTGACCCTCAGGCACCGCTGCTGCTCGTATACACTTCAGGCCCTACGGGAAAGCCCATCGGCCTGCTCCATCCCCATGACAGCATGCGCGGCTACCGTGCAACCTCCCGCTGGGTGCTCGATCTCAAGGATGGGGATGTGCTGTGGACCCAGGCAGAGCCGGGCTGGCTGATGAATGTTGTGTACAGCGCATTTGCACCGTGGCTGTGCGGGGTCGAGACTGTTATAACTGGAAAGATTAACACGGTAGAGAATTGTTACCGCCTCATCGAGGAGCATAAGATAACCGTTCTCTACACTATTCCCACCATTTACCGGATGATAGCTGACGGGGGAGAGGATGCCGCCCGCCGCTATACTATAGAGAGTCTCCGGCACCTGCTGAGCGCCCTTGAGCCGCTTACGCCCGAGCTGATTTACAGCGTTATGCGCATTTTGGGAATGCCGGTTCACGACACCTGGTGGACCGCTGAAACGGGAATGATCACCATTGCGAATTTTCCCAGCGTAGCTATCAAGCCGGGATACTTGGGCCGGCCGTGCCCCGGTATCAGTGTCGCAATACTTGATGCCGACGGAAAAGAACTGCCGCCGTTTACCATGGGAGAAATCGCCCTCGGCGGCGGGTGGCCGGCACTGTTTAACGGGATCTGGGGAAATGACGATCGCTACCGTCAGTACTTCACTAAAAAGCCCTGGTTCATTTCCGGTGACCGGGCCTTTGTTGACTTCAACGGTTACTTTTTTTATCAGGGCCGGGCGGATGATGTCATCATCACCTCGGGAGGAAGAATCGGGCCCGCTGAAATTGAGCATGTCCTTGCTTTGCATCCGGCCATAGCTGAAGCCGGCGTGATCCGCATCCCTGATGAGACCGGCGTCAAGAAGGTAAAGGCCTTCATCTGCTTAAAGCCGGCCTACCAGCCGACAGATATTCTCAAGGCAAAAATCATTTCCTATGTAGAGAACCAGCTATCCCCGGAAACTGCTCCCCGGGAAATTGAATTCTGCGACAGCCTGCCAAAGACGAGCAGCGGCAAAATTCTCCGGCGGGTGCTCAAAGCGTGGGAGTGGGGCCTGCCGACGGGAAATATCGCGGCGCTTAAAGACGAATAAAGGGTTCGATTGGCCAAGGGGACAATGGAATGAGGAGTGCAGATTGCAGAATGTGGAATAGTTTTATAAGTTTAATCCGCAATCAGCATTCATAAATCTGCAATCAACATTCGCTTGGGACCCGTCAGTTTTATTTCGCCATCTTCTCTTTTGCTTTGGAGACGAGAGATGCCCAGGTGCCCATATCTGCGGTGCGCATAATTTTGAGCTTTTCTATCAGGGCCCCCAGGTCAAACAGCAGATCCAGCTCGTCCGGCGTGATGAAGCGGAAGATAAGGGAGCGCTTGGTGTAGTCAGCCATGCGCAGGGGGTTCGTGTTCCACTCAAAGGTCGAATTCCACCATCTGGTATAGCCGGCAAATCCGTCCTTTCCTGCAAGCTCATCAACCATCGCTTTGGCCGCCATGTAGCCGCACATGGTTGCGCCCTGGTAGAGAGTTTCCGCAAAAGCAGCCGCATCGCTCACCAGGAGCACATTGCCCCGGTGGGGGACCTTGATGGGTGCTGCTATGCCCACAATGGCGCCGGTCTTCTCCACTATCTGGGCGTTCCTGAACCATTTTGCCAGCGCGCCGTCGTGAATCATGAATTCAATAATTCTGGTCGCCATCTCCGCGGGAATGGGGGAGAGGGTCTCGACCCGGTAAGCTTTTTTGCTGCGCATGCTCGGGATCATGATGACCGCTGCCGAAAGGCCGATATTTTTATCGCCAAAAATAAAAATATCGCCCCGGTCGTACGGCACATCAAGGTTATCCATTTCGTATTCAACGGTGCATCCCTTGCCAAACATAGCCCTGCTACGGTTAAATCCCAGGTTTTGCGCGATCCGCGACTGCAGCCCGTCTGATGCGATCAGCTTATTACCGGTAAGAGTGCTGGTGGAGCCGTCTTTGCGTATGGTTACTTCAACGCCCTGCGGCCCCTCCTTGACCTTCAGCACCAGCGTATTGGTCAAGAACGGCACTCCCGCCTTCTGCGCTTCCCCATAGCGGTCGGAGAGCCATTTGGTGGGATTAAAAAGATTGAACAGCGGTTTTTGGGTGCTGGTGATCTGCAGGTGCATTTGCGAATGGGAAACAATGTGGGTGTGGTGGATGGGCTCCAGAAGCCCTGAATAATCGATGGTGAAGCCGCAATTTCTGTAATGGATTTTTGTGTTCTTTCCAACAGGCTCCAGGCTGATGTACTCGCCGTTCATCTCCTGATCGGTGATAAAATATCCTGATGCACTGCGGAAATTTTTCGCCAGATCCGTCTGTTTATCAATGCCCAGTACATTGACGCCTGCCTTTTTAAGCTCTGTTGCCGCCTTCAATCCTGCGGGACCGCATCCCACCACAATGACATCATAATGAGCCATAGATTCCTGCTCCTTTCGTATGCATAAAAATATTTACAATTTGAAATATTATAAAATTAATTTTCTGCTGCGGTCAAGGTTTTTCTTGAACAGGACGTTCCCCAAAATTAAGGCATAGAAAACCAACAAACGGCATGACCGCAGGGAAAGGATGGGATAGAGAAATGGATCACGAGCGCCCGGGGGTTTTTAACGCCACAACAATATTCTTAGTGGCTTGCGTCACGACCCCGGCGGCGTGCGTATCATGTACGGGGCAGGCAGCTTCCAGAGCCTTCGACAGAGGGGAATGCAATGGGGTCTGGTAGGAGAGAATTCGCAAGGCACCTGCCGTTCCACGAAGAACAAGCGGTTGTGTTGTGGCTAAAAAACCCCCGGGCGCTGTTCGTTATGACAGCTATATAAATTTTGGGGAACGTCCTGTTTTCTCGAACGATTCCAGGAGATATGGCTAGCGTCCGGCGGAACTTATTTCAGTTCTTTTGCAACGGCTTTTTCAAGTTTTGCCCTGGCAATATTATAATCGCAGAGGGCATTGTTATAATTCGTACGAGCCTGGGAGAGCAGCGTCTGGGCATCGAGCACATCGGTGGTGGTTGCCATCTGCTGGTCGAAGCGCTCTTTATAGATGCGGAAATTTTCTTCAGCCTGGCCAATGGCATCGCTGGCAACTCGTATATTTTGATAGGTTTCCCGGGTGTCAAGAAAGGCGGACGTTACCTCAAGATTGATCCCGTCCACAATTTCCTTGCGCGCCTCCTGCGCGCGCTGCATCTTTACCCGGTTTTCGCCCACCTGATGATAGGTTTTCCCCCATTCCCAGAATGTCCACTGCAGGCTGATACTCACATCCCATGAGGCGGCCTTCTGAAACTCGCTGCCGCTCACGCCCGGCTCATCCCCCTGCAGGTTGTAATTGTATGCCAGATACGACTTGGGGAAATAGCTGCTTTTTGCCAGGTCAATACCGCGCTCGGCCTGTTTAATGGTCGAGTCAATCTGCTTCATCAGCGGCCGGTTCTGCAAAGCAAGCGCCTGGCAATCAGGGAGCCCTAGGTGTATTGGCGCGTCGGTGACGGCATCCGCCACCTCAACGGGAGTGTTGACATCCTGGTGCAGGACCGTGTTCAGTGAGGCCTTGGATATGGCCACGCCGTTATCCGCGCGAATCAGGTCCTGCCGTGCCTGGGCCAGACGCACCTGCGCCTCAAGCAGATCATTCTTGGCGATCATCTCCTGCTCGAAAAAGTTGCGCGACACCTGCTCATGGGAGCGGATCTGCTCGACTGCCTGCGCTGCCACGGTGCGCATTTTCTCCGCCTTGAGAACGGTAAAGTAGGTGGCTTTAACGTTGAGGATGATATCTTCCCGGGCAATCATCGAGCGCGCCTTCGCCACATCAACGCCAAGCTGCTCCAGCCGGTACTGGTTGAACAGAGCGCCGCCGGTAAAAAGCGGCTGGACCAGTCCGGCGCGGAATTTATAGACCTTGCCGGGACCGACTTCAACCTTGTTGCCGGTCACCAGGCTCTGCAGCGCGGAATTCTGCGTTGAAACAAACCGCATCTCCGGCGGCTGATCGAGCTTGGTGTAGGAGTAGTCAGTGCTCATCTTGGGGAAAAAATCAGCCCGGGCTGCTTCCTGCCGGTGGCCGGCTTCGCTTACGCCGAGCTTTGCGGAGTTGAGCATCGGGCTTTTTTCAAGGGCAAGGGAAACGGCTTTATCCAGAGTCAACACGGGAGCGCTCTCCCCGGCGCCAGCCGCGCTGGCGCTGAGCACTATCAATGCACATAAACAGCATGATGTTTTGAAGTATTTCATAGTACTATTCCTTTTAACTGGTAGAATGTGAAAAGTGAAAGGTGAAAGGTAAAAAGACAACATTCATTTCACTTTTCCCGTTCCACGTTTCACGTTTTCAATGCATCGGCACCTTCGGTGCGTCGTTATTGCGGTGCGGTTCCCGCACGAAAAGCCCGAATATAATGACCGCGATACCCAGCAGCCCCAGCCATAGAATACCGCTCTGTATCGCATAGCTGTAGGCCTTGGCGGTAGTGAAGAGCTCAAGCAGTTTTAAAGCCTTTTTTTCCAGCAGCAGCTGCGGCGTTCCCTGGGAATAGAGATAGCCGGAGAGCCCCCGCAGGGCATTCATCGCCGCAACATTGCCGTAGTTCAAATATTTTCCAAACGAGTCAAAATACATATCCGCCCGCCGCTCCATGATCGTGACCGCAATGGCAGTGCCGATGCTGCCGGCAAGAAGCCGGGAAACATTCTGCGCGCACGACACCAGGTTCAGCTTTTCCCGCGGTACTTCATTAAACCCGATCTGCTGGATGGGCGGAAAGCAAAAAGCCATGGGGACATTCCAGAACAGCCAGCACCAGATAACCGTGCTGCGCTCGGTATACAGATCTATAGTGCTCAAATTCCAGTAGGCAATGAGCATGAGCACTGCGGACGCAAGAAATAATTTCTTGGGACTGTATTTGTCGCTCAGTATGCCCGCTGCGAGCACGGCAAAACCCGCCAGGATTGATCCCGGCAGCATGGTCAAGCCTGAGGTAAGGGTGGTAAACTGCCTGAAGCGCTCAAGATACATGGGAATGAGAAGAAAGACGCCGTATAAGGACATGCTGAAAATAAACATGCAGATAAAGCTCAAGGTAAAATCGCGGTAGCGAAAAACCCTCAGGTCAAAAAGCGGCTCCTTACGTTTGAGTTGAATAACGATGAACAGGGGAAAGCTTATCAAAAAAACTGCTATCAAACAGAGTATGTAATCGGACTGCAGCCAGCCTTTTTCCTGTCCCTTGCTCAAAAACGTGATCAAGGAGCTGAAGGCTATCGCCATGGTGAGAAATCCCGGCAGGTCAAATGAGCGGGCCTTTTCATGCTCGGGGCTGGTCTCGCGCAGCAGCACAATGGTGAGAAAGATGCCGATGATGCCAATGGGGACATTCACGTAAAAAATCCAGCGCCAGCTCAAATGCTCGGTGATAATGCCGCCCAGCGTCGGCCCCAGCGCCGGAGCGCAGCTCGCCCCGATCCCATAGACCCCCAGGGCCGTGCCCCGCTCTTCATCCGGGAACACCTCGCAGAGTATGGTCATGCCGATGGGAACGATGATGCCCTCGCCCAGCCCCTGCATGAACCGGGAAAGGTTCATAAAGCCAATGCTGGCTGCCTGCCCGCACAGTATGGAAAAAAGGGTAAAGATGACAAGCCCGGCAATATAGGTGTTGCGGTGGCCGATTTTCGCACCAAGCCATTCAACGCTGGTCATGGCAATGGCCGCGGCCGTAAGATAGGAGATGACCACCCACTGGACGCCGTAGGTGTCGGTGTTCAGGGAGGACATCATCTTGGGCAGCACTATGTCAACAATGGTGGCATCAAGCAGGGCGATAAAAATCCCTATCATAACAATGCCGGCTGCCAGCCATTTGTTCATGACTGATTTGTGCGGGGTTGAGTCCATGGAGCGCAACGGGCCGTGTCAGTTCAGTTCAATGTTGACGGTTACCGAATAGCCGGGTTTTAACAGACGCTCAGAGTCATCGGTGATGGCAATTTTTATCGGTATCCGCTGCACCACCTTGGTGAACTCACCGGTGGTGGTGTCCCGGGGGATGAGCATGAACTTCGCTCCCGAGGCTTCACCTATTTTTATGACTTTGCCGTGAAATGTTTTGCGCGGATACGCGTCCACTTCGAGATCAACGGACTGGCCGAGCTGAACACCTTTCATTTTAGTTTCCTCAAGGTGCGCCCGCACAAACACATTGTCAATGTCATAGACGCTGAATACCGGGAACCCGGGGTTTGCATAGTCCCCGGCAAAGATGAATTTTTTTGCCACCGTGCCGTTCACCGGGCTTTTGATCCTGGTGTGCTCGAGGTTGAGCCGGGAGATGGCAAGGGCTTTTTCTGTTTCCTTAATGGACTGCTCCTGCGCGGAGAGTGTTTTTTCCAGCTCAATCACGGTAAGCTTCGCTGAGACAGCCTTTTTGTTGGTGGAACGGGCAGCTTCTACCGCGGCTGTCGCCGCGTGCACACCGGCGTCGGCGGATTGCTTCTGCGCCTGCATCATGTCAAAGCGGGTCTTGGGCACGCTTTTGGTCCGGTACAGATTTTCTATACGCGGGTAATCCTTCAGCACCTGGTCATAGTAAGCTTTGCCTCATACATTTCAAGCTGGGCCTGATAGTCTGCCGGGTCAAGTAACGCTAGCAGCTGGTCCTTTTTGATCGTGTCCGACTCATCCACCAGCAGCTGCTTTAGATGGCCGGGCACCCGCGGGCTCACATTGATCAGGTCTGAATCGACAAAGGCGTCATCAGTGATGGCATGGGTAAAGCGGTAGGAGAGCCAGTTGCTGCCGAAGATTATCACGACAACGAGAACAACAAGACCGATGCCGGCGGCAACCCTGTTCTGACGATTCATTTCATTCCAGGTTTGTTTCATATTCACGGTGCAGACTCCTACGTTTTGTTATTAACGGGTAAAAAGGCTCATGATATGATTATGAATTGCATCCCGGGAGGAGATGTTGGCGGAAACAGCCGCGGAGAGCTGCTGCACCACCCGTCCCTGGGAAAAATGAAACATAAGTATGGCAATGAGCGACAGGGAACTCAATGCGGGATTGATTGACGGGCGAAATGCGCCCTGCCGGATGCCGTCTTTAAAAAACTGCGCCATCTGAATGTGCATGTGAGAGAAATATTTTTTCGTGAGCAGTTCCACAAAGCGGCCCTCGCCGGTGGTCTCTCGCTGAATGAGATAAAACATCTCGCGGTCACTGCGCAGCGTTTCATCGTAAAGATCAATAATCCTGCCGAGGGTGGTGGCATGGTCCTGTCCGGCATTCAATACGCCCAGCAATCCCTCATACAGTGTCCCGATATGCGTCTCCAGAAGGTGCAGGTAGAGGTCTTTCTTGTTTTTGAAATGGTAGTAGATCATGGGCTTGGTGAGGCGCGCTGCTGCGGCGATTTCGCGCATGGACGCGCCGTCATAGCCTTTTTTTGAAAAGACCCTGATGGCGGCTCTCAGCACTTTTTCTTTTGATGAGAGGGGCATGTCTTTTATACGTTGTGGAGTTTAGTATCTTAAGACTAAATTTCTTGCAAAAATGGAAAGAAAAATAAAAAATCTGGAACTCAAGAAATCAGGAAAATTTTGTTTTTACCTTTATGAGTTCCTGAGTTCCAAATTCAATATTCTTCGTTTCTTTTTTAGTATTTGCGGTTAACGTTGGTTCCGGCTTGTCCGGGTTATGGAGTTACGGGGTTGCGGAGTTCAGGAGACGGGATTTTATATTTTCGATAACTCTTAAACTCCCACTCCTCAACTCACGAACCTTATTTACTTACCGGTAGGTAAATAGATAAAACAAAAAAAAGAGCGTGTCAAGAAAATAGTTTATTCTGACTCATCACGGGTAACGCTTCTGCGCACCTTTTTTTTCCGCGCCGTCAGCTTTTTACCGAGCAGGCGGCGCTCCGCAACTGCTGACGGGGCAGCGGTTTTAATACGAGGCTTCCTCCGCAGGGAGCGCTTCCTGAGCTCCTCCTGCAGGCGATCTAATGCCAGGGCGCGATTTTGCGCCTGGGACCTGAATTCCGTGGCACCAGCGGTGATGCCGGTCGGGAGGTGCGTCATGCGCACTGCGGTCTCAACCTTGTTTTTTCGCTGACCGCCAGGGCCGCTGCTGCGGTAAAATTGGATTTTTAAATCGCGTTTTGGAATCACGGCTTTTGTGCTTCAGGAAAAAACGACCCCGTCTCATCAAACTCTGCAACCTTCAGGGGACGGTCTTGGGCAAACAGCGCAAGGATCTGACCGATGGTATAGGCATTGCCTTTGAGCAGCAGCTGGCAATGGTCAACGCGGCAGCTGGTAAGGCGGGTTTCGCCTTTCTCCAGGATTACCAGACAATCCCTGAAATCACAGTTTTCAAACTGTTTGCCGTCAAGCTCAACCTTCTCATGAGCGAAAGTCTTATTCTTGAATGTGATGCTGTAGTCAGGCATATATATTAAATATAGCATTCAGCCATCAGCTTTCAGCAGGATGGCTGACCGGCTGACAGCTGATCGCTGAGAGCTGCGCTGGTTACTTGATAGTCTTTTTAGTGAGCGTGGTGAGTGCCTTCCACATTTCATCAGGAGCCGGGCAGGCAAGCAGCTTGTTCCGGGCCTCGGTTTCACGAAAGGTTTCCATGATCCCGGCAATGAGCTGCAGATAAAAGGCGCTGGCGGCAAAGGGAATGACAATAAAAAATATAATCCGCGTCAGCCGGTCCCTGGGCGCGCCAAACTTTATGCCCTGTTTTTTCATTCCCAGAGAAAAGATCAGCCCGCCACCTTCAACACCGCGCACATGGGGAAAAGCAAGCCCGTGCTCCACAGCAGTGGGGACGATTGCTTCCCGGTTGAGTGCAGCTGAAAGCAGGCTCTCCGGATTCTCGATGAATCCCTCGCTGGCCATAATGCCGATCAGCTCTGAAAGCCCCTCTTCACGGTTTTTTGCTTCGAGATTGGGAATCATGAGCTGGCTTGATGAAAACCGGGCAATACCTGCGGTCGGCTTCTCGCTGGGCTTGGCGATCCGTTTCAGCTGGCGCGGAGAGCCTTCCCTGGCATAGATAATGCGGGTGCAGCGGGGGCATTGCATAATTTCTTTGGTAACATGAACTTCATAGGCAAGAGATGTCGGCAGTGTTACGCCGCAGCCTGAACAGCTGCCACCGGTTACCGGCACCACGGCTGTTGAGTACCGGGCATGAAGCGTCGCAAAAAGCTGTAAAATGGGTCTGGGCAAATTTTTTGACAGGGCTTTGATAGAATCTTCAAGCTCTATCAGGAATGTGTCTGCAAGCAGTGCCTGCTGTTCTGCCAGGGTGAAATTGAGGTCCTGCAACTGGATTAACTGGTTCAGTAATTTGTTCATGGCACTTTTTCTCCTTAACGGTTATGCAGCGAGGCGTAATATTTTCGTCTCTGTGTACCCCTCACTGTTTAAAATAATGAATATGGAGAAAATTATCAAGATAAAACTCTTGCAGGACTTTCCCTAAAGTTTATAGTGCTGTCATTACTAGAGCGCAGGGGGGTTTTCAACGCCACAACAATATTCTTAGCGGCTTGCGTCACGACCCCGGCGGCGTGCGTATCATGTACGGGGCAGGCAG
>JAPLIX010000148.1 GCA_026388865.1 Pseudomonadota bacterium
AAAAACTGCGCTCTCTGGAAAAGGACGGCATACTGAAGAGCTATGCAGAGCCTTCAGCGCAGGGAGCCAATCGCAAGTATTACGCTCTTACGCCATTCGGAAAAAAACTCCTTGATGAAATGTATAGCCTGCTGCGGCCGGTCATGGATACGTTCCGCAAGGCTAATAAAAGTTAGGCATCAGGCACTCGTATGCAGAGTCATTACAAGCGTTTCGTGAGAATTTTGCTGCTGTTTTCCTTTGTCTCTCTGATGCTGTGTCCCTATGCCGAAATTATCACTGCCAGTCACGGGGGCAAGATACTGCTACAACAGGATGATTTTAAAAAAAACCGGAAACTGGTAAAAAATGAATTTCAATCCTTTCAAGCCCCGGTCTTTTTAAAAACCCCGCTTCACGCCAACACCCCATTTTTTATGGAAATGTTTTTGCCGCTATTTCCATTGTTGTACCAGCCCATAGGTATTTCTATCACTACCACCGCACAGCTGCTTCTATAATTATTATTCAGACGAGCCATCTTGCATACTACTGTTATTAGCTGTGTTCACGTATATGCGCAGACTCGAGGCTGTTTATTGATACCCTAGTAGTTTAACAAATTTTAGAAATATTCATGAAAGGAAACACAAACCATGGCAGCACGAAAAATAATTTCAATGAAATCTATTTTCTACACTGCGGTATCTCTGGTGTGGATATTCGGGCTTTCAGCAATTGGCCACATTACCATGGTGCTGATTGAAAAGAACAACCCTGCAATTAAATTTAATTTCGGTAAAGGTTGTTTTGTTGCTGGCCTTATAATCATTTACCTGACGCGCTTCCTGAAAAGCGACGGGTGGCAGAGCTTTATCGGCATCATGGGCGGGTTCGGCATGTGGTTCTCCTGGGAATACAGCCTCATGTATGCCGGGGAACGCATGGGGGTCACCTACGCATGGAACGGCAGCTATCCGGAATACCGTCTGATGGAGTGGTCTGCTATAGCCCTGGTAATGGTTTTCACGTATCTCATGTATCAGGAAAGCGTCCGGTGTAATTTCATTTACTTCCTGCGAAGAAAACTCCGGCTTATGCGCGGGGTGGTTGCCACCGGAAAGATTGACAACTACGGGCCGCGTACCGCATTCGAATATATCATGATAACCTGGACATTTTACGTGCTCCTGATGCTGGGCTATGATGAGCAACTCTTCGGCGCCTACTCCTGGTTCACCTATCTCGTGTTTCTTGCCTCGTTCTCGGTCTTTTTCTACCTGTGCTATAAACTGCTGAGCTATGACAAATTCGGGCCCAATTTGAAGTACGCAATTCCGACCGTGACCATTCTGTGGAATGATGTGGAAATTCTCTCCAAGTGGGGCATGCTCAAAGAGCCCTGGGTGCATATCAACTGGCCTATTATGTCCGTTATTATTGCCGGCTTTGCGGTCTCAACCTATCTGATTGTCAAAGATCTGCGCAAGAGAAAAAAAGAAATGATAGAATCAAAGGATATTGTATAATTAATTGAAACACGATCGTCACGTTTAAGTACTTTTAATGATTAGAGGAGGAGAATATGAGAAACTGGAAATATATATTTATTGCTCTGGTGATCATGCTTTTTGCACAATCAGTCCAGGCTGAAGAGGCAGCAGCTAAGAAACTTTCGTATGACGAGCGCATGAAGATTATAGAAAACCAGTTTTTTGCTGCTGCTCAGGAGGGCAAGACCATAAAGGGCGTTCTCGTGGAAGGGAATTCTCTTTTTAACGGGACTACTGCCCCGCAGAACCATTATGAAAAGCCCTATGCGAAAGAAGAGCTGCGGCCGGTAAAATTCAGCGCGGAGCGGAACAGCAAGGTTTTTCTTCTAACCAAAGACGGGACCCTGTATTACCCGACCCCGCCAAAGGGAGAGCGTATTTCCCAGAGCATGAATTCACCCCGTATTCCGAGGGTGTTAACCGAGGCGCAGAAAAAAGGGCCAAAGCTGAAGCCGTGGGCCACGCTGGTTCCCCTGGTGGGAATGGAAGTAGAGGTTTTCGGTGAAGTTTATCCCGGATATGGCGGCATCAAGGGTATTTATATTGAGTCTATAAAATTTGAAGGGGACCCGCAGTTCGAGAAACAGGATTAACCCGGCCGCAATACTGAATCCGCCGCACAGGGAACTGACCGCGGAATAAACGACCTCCGGAACCCGGATGAGTGCGAAACAACAGGACGATTATGGAACAGGCCCCGGTCAGCAAGTGCTATCAATACCCTTGGCAGGCGTATGAATGAAAACACCTGTTACATGCCCCCCGGGATTTACTCTTATCAGGGACAGCCATGCAACCGTGGTTGTCCGGGAAGACTATAGGGCAGAGCTTCTTCTGCAGGGTATCGATAATCCTGAAAAGCTCCGTGCCCTGTGCCGGGACAGCTCTGCACGCTATAGTGGCAGAGGCGCAACGCCTGCAGTGCCCATAGAGGGCAGGCCCGGCGAGCGCATGATCATAAAGAATTATCGCCGGGGAGGGTTACTGCGTTTTCTGGTGCGGGATCTGTACTGGGGGGATAGACGGCCAATAGAAGAGCTGCGGGTGGGCGCAGCTGCCCTGCAAGCCGGAATTCCGACCGCATGGGTACTGGCGGCGGTCGCTTGCAGAGTTGCCGGGCCATTCTACCGCGGCTATCTTATCACCAGGGAGCTATCCGGATGCCGCGACCTGCCGGCATTTTTAAGCGTCGCCCGTGGCGAAACATCTGAAGAAACGTTCCGAAACAAAAGAGCGCTTCTTGCACGGACAGCGCAGACTGTTCGCGCCATGCATGACCGCGGCCTTTATCATGGCGACCTGAGCCTTAAAAATATTCTCATAGATGCGGAGCACCGGAATACGGTCTATATAATAGACTGGGATAAATCGCGGGTACAGGAAAACATTTCTCCTGCCCAACGCAGCAGCAATATGGTGCGCTGCTGCCGCTCTATGGTAAAACTGAGCCGGCAGGGCCTGGCACTGACAGAGCGGGACCAGCTCTTTTTCCTTGCATGCTACTGGGGAGAAGACAAAAACATCAAAAAAAGGCTGAGAAGTGATTTTGCGCGTATGCAACGGTTTCTCTGGCTGCGGAAATTGCGGTGGGCCATAGAGCGGGTGTTAGGCAATAGTTGAGCAACCCGCCTTCGCATAAAGCTACGGCGGGCAAGCAGGCAACCCGCCTTCGTCCCGTTGCGCGGGACTACGGCGGGCAAGCAATGGACAGCATTCCATCATCAGGGGATGCAAATTCTACTTTTTAACCCCGCATGGTTATGGTATGGTGTGCCCGGTAATGACCGGGTATAGTGTTATCTGAGAAGTCTGGAGTTTGATTATGGCAAAAAAGTTTGATCTCATAGTGGTGGGCGGCGGCACTTCAGGGCTGGAAGCTGCTAAGACCGCAGCTGAAAACGGCCTCACGGTTGCTCTTCTGGAGCGGAAAACTGATCCCGGAAAAATTCAGCGCTCCTGCGCCCAGATGTTTCTGATGAATATGGATTCGTTCTATAATGAACGGATGTACTTTTCCCGTGAAACGAAAAAATGGGTGTTCCCGGTCAATAATTTTACGGTTAACTATCCGGGTACCTACCGGGAATTTTATGGATGCCATTTCATTGCCCCCAATGCAGAAGACCGGATCGAGATCGGCGACTATGAAGCCAATGCAACAGGTGCGGGAATCCCGGCAGTGGTTTTTGACAAGGGTGCCCTGCTGGGCGGTTTGTATGCCGAGGGAAAAAAGGCAGGCGTTACCTATTATCTTGAGCGCAACGTGATTGATGCCCGCAAGACCCCCGCAGGGGTTGAGGTCCTGACGACCAGCGGGGAGAAATTTTCAGGGACCTTCTGCATTGCTGCGGATGGTGCAAATTCAAGACTGGCACGAAAGCTTGGATTAAACAGGGACCGGGTGTTCTGCAACACCGGCAAGGCGATCAGCTATTATATAACCGGGGTCAAGTTTGAACGCTCAGAGGTCATTTTCCTCGGCATCTGTCCGGACCCGAGCGGCCGCGGCACATTTCCGTTTTCGATGCTGCAGAGCGTTTACCGGGATGACGAGTACTGGCTCTACATCCCCAGTGCGGAGCGGTTTGAATATTTTGTCCAGAAAAGCCCGTTTAAAAAATGGTTTCATAATGTCCAGGTAACGCACCAGAGGTGTGCGGTTATAAACAACTGGAGCCCGGCAAAGGAGCCGTTTAAGGACAACGTGGTGTTTGTCGGGGACAGCTGCTGGTTTGCCGAGGCGGAAAACACCGGCGCGCTGTTATCAGGGCACAAGGCCGCCCATGCGGTCTGC
>JAPLIX010000397.1 GCA_026388865.1 Pseudomonadota bacterium
GACCAGGGGTTATGACGACCGCTGATTTAATCCTCGCTTTTTAGTTTTATAGACATCCGCTTTCTCCTTCACTTTAAACCCAATGGATTTGCGCGGGGGCGATGGCAGCAGGGGCGGATCAATTAAATTCATAACACGCTGCAGTATGCCGACAATCGCTACTTCATGCACATCCAGCCGCTCTTTAAGTTCTTTTTCCAGGTCGGCGAGCTGCCGCGCCAGCTCGCGTGTGTCACCCAGCAGCCCGCGCATTCTGACAAAAGCCCGCACCACAAACACACTCATCTTTATCGCCTGCGGGCTGCTCAAAACATTTGCGGCCATAAGCGCCCCATGCTCGGTAAAAACATAGGGGAGATACTTGATATTCTGGCCGCGCTTCAAGGTCACAATCTGTGACCTTGATCGACGCACCTCCTCAGCTTCCGAACGGGTCAATTGCAGAATAAAGTCTTCAGGAAACCGTTCACTGTTTCTTTTCACCGCCTGATTGAGCGCTTTGGTTTTGACACCATAAATTGCGGCCAGATCAGCATCCAGAATAACTGTCTGTCCGCGCACTTTCACAATAAGGGAGCGAATTTCCTCCGTGCCATACGACTCGATTTGTTTTGTCATGCATTCCCCTGCGCTGGTTACGTTTTATTCCTGCTATAGCATTGTCCGTAAATCCGCCTTTTTGAATATGATCTTTCAGCACCTGCGTGGCCCAGATGCGGAACTGGGTTCCACGCTGCGACTTGACCCGGTAGCCCACAGAAATTATGACGTCGTGGTTGTAAAAATCAACCAGCCGCTCTACTGATCTTGAGCCTTCCTGTTGAACTATCCGGAATTTCCGGATAGTTCGATCCCGCCGCAATTCTTTTTCTTTAAATATATTATTTAATATGCTCTGAAATAGTGCGCCGGTCCTTTGCAAACAATTCACTCAGCTGAACCTGTGTTAGCCATACTGTTTCTTCTGCGAGGCTGACCTCAAGAGAGGTTTTCCCATCCCTGGTCCTGTATAAAACTATTTCGCCTTTTGGTTCTGTCTTCATAATTCTATAGCTTTTAGCTATCAGCCTGATCGTGGTTCGCTTGAGGTGAGTCGTCCCAAACTTGAAATCACAGTCTGTGATTTCAAGTCGGCAAATCCCCAGTCAGACAACTGAAACATAAAATCTTCCGGGAAACGTTCAGTATTTTTTTTCACTGCCTTGTGCAGTATTCAGCCCTTGCCCCAGTGCGTCTGCCAGTATTCATATTCATAGGGCCACTTGTCCTTATTCTCCTCCACCAGCCAGCGCATCATCTCAAAGCACTGCTCCCGTTCCTCCTCCTGCTCGGGAAAGCGCTGTTGGGTCTTGATCGCTTCGGCCAGCCTGCGTCCAAGATCGCGCGCCTCCTTGAGCACGGCCGGCGCTTCGCCGGAATCATCAAGCATTCCGCCTCCGGTCGCCGCGCTTCCCACCTTCCAGCAGCCGCTGTTGCCCACCACGTGCAGCAGGTATTCCTCTACGTTCTGATAGAGCGGGCCGCCAGATGCCACCACGCAGGCGCCGTATTTTTTGTGGAGCATCTGGCAATGGAACATGCTGAAGCAGCGGTCAAGAAGCGCCTTCATCTGGGCGCTGACATTAGATATATAGTTGGGGCTCGCAAGCACTATCCCGTCCGCCGCGAGCATGGCAGCTTTTATCTGCGTGTAATCATCGTTGATGACACAGGTGCCGATCTGCTGACAGGTGCGGCAGCTGTTGCAGGGTTTGACGGTGAGCGTGCCAAGCTCAAACAGCGTGACCGCGGCGCCTGCCTCGCGCGCTCCGTCTGCAAGGGCCGCAAGCAGACGGCCGGTGCTGCCCTGCAGGCCCGTGGGACTGCCGTTAATTGTAACGATGTTCATGGCTTACTCCTTTGTTAAATGCGTGACTCGGGGCTCGCTTGCGGTGAGCCTGTCGAACCGTGATTCGCGGGGAAAAGGCACCCCTCGACTGCACACTCCATAAAATACGGTGATAAAACCACCGAAATTAAAAATAATTAATGACTTAATGCGCTATTTTTAGTATAATTTGATTATGAGGAAAAAATCATTGCTTACAACCAATCCCTATCTCACAGACCCTGCAAAACGACGGGCAGGTCTTTTGAAATTTGTCATATCATCCTCGGTAATAGAGGGAATCAGCAAGGGTGTTGCTTCTGATGCCTTGACTCCCCGCAAAAGAAACCGGACAGCTACCTCTCTGAACGGTAAACCACGTCACTGAAAATATTCATCATCGGCGCGTAATTTCGATCCAATCCCGCTGCCACCGCTGCAAAATAGTTCCGCCTTTTTGCCCCCTTGAGGATGCTGAAATCAAGAAACGGCAGCCCTGCCTGAAAACCCATCAAAACGGCAAGCAAGCCGGCCATTGCCATCCCGGAATGGATGTATCAGCAGTAATTCTGTATGCACAATGGCAAGAGCCGTAATAACCGCCTCTCTTTCAGAAAAGGTGCACGGCGTATAGCGTGAAAGGATATCTTTCTCAAATGCATCCATCAGCTTCGGGATAAAAGCAGGCGCAGAAAAAGAAAAACCTCCTTTACTTATAAATACCTGTCGATAATGCCCCGCCCA
The DNA here is from genome assembly GCA_026388865.1 of Pseudomonadota bacterium. Classification (GTDB taxonomy): domain Bacteria; phylum Desulfobacterota; class WTBG01; order CAIYCZ01; family CAIYCZ01; genus JAPLIX01. Next base: position 2,612 of record JAPLIX010000397.1, read on the forward strand.
TTTATAAATAGATCCGAGCCATGCCTGGTGCATAAAGCAAACATCTTCCGCAGAGAAACAATGCTTTCGATCAAAGTGCTCTAGCAACTGGTCTGTGACGCGCAGATATTCCCGGGTTTCAACCGTATCTATCCCCTTTTTGGTTGTAATACCAAACAGATTTTTAAGGACCCTGCCGCGTGAACCGGGTTCATATTGATCCTCAATCATGCTTGAGGTTTTATAACGGCCTGACTTCTTCATAACAGCTGTCTTGTATGTTTTGCCATCTTCTGCCTATTTTTTTTTCTTCAGCTGGGCCGCGAGATCAGCGAACGGCTTGAAGGTGGATGCCGGCTCCGGCGGGCCGCCCGTCGTCGGACCGCTGGAAAATTCCGCATCCACATAGCGCGCGTGCTCATTGTCGTGACAGTAGATGCACAAAAGCTCCCAGTTGCTGCCGTCAGGCGGGTTGTTTTCGTGGTTGTGGTCCCGGTGATGGACGGTCAGCTCACGCAGCCGCTTGCCTTCGAATTCGCGGCTGCAGCGTCCGCAGATCCAGGGAAACAGCTTGAGCGCCCGCTCCCGATAGGTCTTTGCGCGGCGCTCCCGCTCGCGCCGCATCTCCTCGATACTTGCATCCGGCCCATTAACCGGTGTCGGCATTTTCTTTGGTGACAAGTGCTTGCACTCCAATGGTACTGTTTAGCAGGCTGTTGAAAAACACCCATCTGCTTCGTTGCGCTCACCCTTCGTCATTGCGACGTACTGTAAAGTACGCCTCATTCCTCACGATTTCGCGCGCCTTGCATCCGGATGTTTTTGACCAGCCTGGGAGAAAACTACTTTTTCAACAACCTGTTGAGAACAGGCGTACCATTTTTTTGTAAATAATAAAACAGTTTAAAAATAGAGATTCCACATAAACACTGCGTCCGTCTCATAGATGCCAAATGTTTTAGTTCTCGAAACCTCCCAGGAAAAGCTGCGTTGAGCGCTCAGGGCAATATTTTGTTTCATGGACAGCGCAAAAGTTTTGTGCTCATCCCCCAGGCCATAATATAATGATCGCGCTTCAAGAAGCACGGTCCACCAGTCAGTAACATTCTTTTTTAATCCAGCTGATGCGCCAATGCCCAGCGCATAATTTTCCCTAAAAGACCCTGACAGGTTAACGTCCCCTTCAACCATGGCGTAATAGAGCCCGATGGATTTGCTGGTATAGGCAAACCCGCCGCCGGTATTCAGCTGATAGACAAGATGGTCGTCTCCATCCCGCAGAAGCTGCTGCCGGAACCCTGTTTTCACTTTCCATGAAAGGGGCTTAAAGAGCAGGTCCCGCGGGGAGAGGGAGATGATGTCAATCACGTCCAGGCTTTTCAGCTGCACGTCATTCTTTGCGCTGTAGTAGCGCAGCGCCGCGTTCATAAACTGTATCTGCGCGCCCCGCTCATAGCCCCCGTCATAATCGATTAATGCGTGATAGGCGGGCCGCAGGCGTATTTCCTCAAACCACGTCCCCTTCTTTACCCCGAATCCCAGGGCCAGCCGGTTCGAGTTATGCCCCTGTATTGGGTCGGCAGGCGCGGGCGGGTCATACAGCGGCGCCCCTTTGTTTCCCAGCGCGCTGCGGGCCTTTAAAAGCCTGAGAAAAAGCCCGGTATAATGTTCTTTATTAATGTCCTTTTTTACATAGGAGTACTGCAAATATTCAGCGGCTAAATCAAACATCCCTTTCTTGTCCCGCTCAGGGATATCCTGCCGCAGTATGCTCTCAGGATCAATAGCTCCCCGGCTAAGACCTATCGCAGCGGCTTGCTGCTGCGTGCCCAATAACGAAGCACTATATCTGATTTTCGTTGCCTTTGATGGCCGGTAATCCGCAGCATCTACAACGTGTGCCTGCTGCAGCGCCCTGACCGTGTCAATGGGGATGACCCATTGGTTGGGCTGGTCGGTGAGGTGCAGCGCGGGCCGGGCTGCTTCCAGAAGAAAAAGAATATGGTAGGAACAGTTCTCATCAAAAAAATAGTAGTATGAATATATCCCCTGCAGCTCCCAGATGTGCATGACCATCTTTTTCACTTCAGCTTCAATAAAGTTGAGGCGGTATTCCCAGATATCACGCTGATTAATGTCGCTGTATTCCTGAACCTTTTCATAATAGGGCAGAATTGAAAAATACCCTTTATAAAATCCGCTTAGGCCCTTGAGCGCGAATACCAGTCCATTGGTTTCAGTGGTAAACGCCGAATAATTGACCGCATGGGAGAGGAGCTGACTTCTGTTTTCGGTTTCGATATTGATGAAGGTGTGGCCGAACATGGACGCCGGATTGTTCATGTAGGCGGCAGGAAAGATGAGCGTTGCAGCTTTCGGCCTGATAACCTCCATGGTCTTCTCAAATTTCCGGCAGGAAGCAACCGGAAGCCTTGCTTCGTCAAACCCTAATTGCTCCCTGAGCCACGTATAGCGCGCAATAAACCGGCATAGCGGCGGATTGGCAGGATCATCAGGAGGATTAAAAAACGCGCGCAGCGTTGCCTCAAGCTCGGCCTGCGGATTATGCTTTCCATCCTGCGCGAGGAAAAAGCGCGGGTCGTCGATGACGCTCTCCGCGCCGCGCAAAGTTTTTTTGTAGTGCAGCAGGATATGCCAGTAGCGGCTCTGCGCGAGCTGCTTCTGCTCAGCCTCTTTAAGCAGGTAATTGACATAGGCCGTATCTGCGCCGAGGACATGATTGACTCCGGCAGCACAGAAGAAGACAGCGGAAAACAAAAAAAGAGATATGGATTGCCGTAACAATCTATATCTCTTTTTACTGACCGGTTTAACTTTGAAATGCACTGTTATGTGGTTTTCGTTATGGTCATGATGTTGGTGACAACTTCTTCTTCAGTCACCCGGGGTGAGGTAAAGATGCGGCCGAAATTAGCCTGCAGGGTGGTGCTGAACTCGCCGCGCTGCTGCTGCGGCACTCCCATTAATACCGCAAGCGTTTCAAGGGATTCGCCCTGGCCCCGGGAGATGTCCTTTGCCAGGTTATCCATATTTTCCGCCACAAACCGGTGCAGCATCAGGCTGCCGTAAAATTCTGTCGGCTGATTACATTCAAGCGTACCGGAGCTGATGCCGAAGGTCTGGTTGCCGATCAGCCCGTTGGTGGTGGCGGCAGCGGTTTGTGACATAAGCCCTTCGTTGTTTTCAAACAGGATCGAGCCCAGCCCGCAACCACAGTTTTTCTTCAGGGCTGCACCGGCATAGGCAAAATTACATGCGACGGCACAGATGAATAATGCAAGCAGTATCTTTTTCATGGTAGTTCCTCCTTGGTTAGATTTTACATTACGTTAAACAAACATTGTCAGAGCAGTTACTGCTGCCGTTATCACCTCCTTCTGAGCATCATTCGTAATATAATATTAATCATAACAAGCATGTCCTGTTTCTGCAAACACACTTTTTCTGAAAAATATAGGGGAAGAGACTTTTCCCTGTCAAGTAAAAAGGTTGCAGGACTTTACCCAAAATTTATAGTGCTGTCATTACTAGAGCGCAGGGGGGTTTTTTAGCCACAACAAAACCGCTTAACCTTCGTGGAACGGCAGGTGCCTTGCGAATTCTCTCCTGCCAGACCCCATTGCATTCCCCTGCGTCGAAGGCTCTGGAATCTGCCTGCCCCGTGCATGATACGCACGCCACCGGGGTCGTGACGCAAGCCACTAAGAATATTGTTGTGGCGTTTAAAACCCCCCTGCGCTCGTGCTCCACTGCTCTATCCTATCCTTTCACAGCGGTCAGGCAGTTTGCCGGTTTTCTATGACTGAATTTTGGGTAAAGTCCTGAAAAGTTTGCCCCTATTCGCGGTGCACGCTTCGATAGATAAAGGCTGCAATGAAAAACAGCAGGTTAAGCATGACGATAGTTGCCCCAGCCGGGAGATTCATCAGAAATGAGACGACAATGCCGGCAATCACCGACAGGACCCCGGTAATACAGGAAATGACTATGGCAATTTTAAAGCCCTTTGCCAGCTGCAGGGAGGTCACCGCGGGAAGTATTAAAAGCGATGACACCAGCAGTATGCCGACAACCCGCGTGGCAAGCACAACGGTCAGGGCCGTTGCAAGAATGAATACCGTATTTATTCTCTCAGTCCTGATGCCGGTGGCCCGGGCAAATTCTTCATCAAAAGTCAGGGAAAAAAGCTCATTATAAAAAACCGCGATGGTTATGATTACTGCCCCGGAAAGCGCCATGGAGATAACTACCTCGGTTGTGCTTATTGCCAGTATATTGCCAAACAGATAGCTGAACAGGTCAACATTAAACCCGCCGGCAATGCTTGCCATCAGCGTGCCTCCGGCAATCCCCACCGACGACACGATGCCGATTGCGGCATCCCCATAAAGTCGCGCCCGTTCCATCAGTTTTAGAATTCCCAGAGAGCAGAGCATGACCACGGGAATGGCTATATACAGCGGATAAAAATTAAGGAGCAGCCCCAGAGCAATGCTGCCGAAGGTTACGTGGGCGAGCCCGTCTCCGATCAGGGACAGGCGCCTGAGCACCAGGAAGACCCCGAGCAGGGAACAGAGCAGGCCGATAAAGGAGCCGGCAATCAGGGCCCGCTGGATAAAACCGTAGCTTAAGAAATTGATCAGTTCCATCTATTCACCGCTGAGTACGCTGAGTAAAATTTACCGGGACGCGGATCTGCCCGGATTCACGCGGGAAAGACGTGATATATGTGCCGGGATGACAATTAACATCCTGATAATCTGCGTTCATCAGCGTCCTTCAAAAAAAAGTTTTTCATCTCTGTGCTTCCGGCGTTCTCTGCCATGCGGCCCCGAGCCTTTCGGCAACGAGCTCCCTTCGGGTCTGAGCCTCAGGGTCGAAGACAAGGCCGAGTTGCTCATGGCCGAGGGGCGCTCTCCGCGGCAGATTATTATTACGTATGCCGGTGGCAGATGAGGTGCTGGGCGAATTCGCCAAAGTAGCTCGCCATATCCGGTGATGAGCAGAAATCTTCAAAGCTTCCATAAAATATAATTTTCTTATCCAGGTACAGCAGTTTGGAAGCATACTTGCCAATATCAGCAATATCATGGGTAACAATAATGATGGTCACGCGGCCGTTCTGATTCAGGTCTTTCAGGGTGTTGAAGAATGTATCCCGGGTTTCAGGATCAAGTGCCGTGGTAGGTTCATCAAGGATTAAAAACTCCGGTCTGCTCACCAGCGCCCGCGCCAGCAGCACCCGCTGCAGCTGGCCTCCGGAGAGCTCGCCAATAAGTTTATTTTGTATATCCTGTATGTCCAGCAGCGCGATGGTGGCATCCAGCGCCGGAACATCAGAGCTGTCAAGGCGCCGGGGAAAACGTTTTGTGCCGAGGAGCCCCAGCGACACAATCTCCCTGACCCGGGCCGGAAACTCCGGATTGAAGCCGATTAATTTCTGGGGAAGATAGCCTATCTTACCCCATCCGGTAAAGGCGGAAGTATTGCGGCCGAAGAGAGCGACGCTGCCATGGGTTGGCTGCAGGAGCCCCAGGATGGTTCTGATGAACGTTGTTTTGCCGCTCCCGTTGGGCCCCACCAGACCGATATAGTCCCCGGCTGTTATGGTGAGCGTTATCCCGTGCAGTATTTCCGCCCCGTCATATTTAAAGCAGAGATTGCGCGCAGCAACAACACTGTCTACCGGCATTCCAGCCCCCGTGAAAGATTTTTCAGGTTTTGTTCCATAATAGCAGTAAAGGTCACGCCCTGCTCCATCTCCTGTTTGCTGAGATTGTGGGCGGCGCTGAGTTTCAGCAGCTGTGCCCCTGTTTCCCGCGCAATCGTTTCCGCCACGCGCGGGTTCAGGAGCTCCTCATAGAATATGTATTGCACACCGGAGCGCTTTATGAACTCGCTCAATTCATAGAGCCGGCGCGGCGTGGGCTCTGCATCAGGGGAAAAGCCGTAGGCAGCACGATAGTCGATGCTATATCTTTTGGCCAGATAGCCGAAGGCAAAATGGCCTCCGTGTATGATGACCCGGCGTTTGCAGGCTGCAAGCACGCTCCAGTAGCGGCTGTCAAGTTCAGCGAGCCGCGCTTTATAGGAGCGCGCGCTGTCTGTATAAAATTTTCTGTTCAGCGGATCTTTCGCAGACAACCCTGCACCGATCGTGTCCACCATGTGCTGCGCGTTTTCAAGATCAAGCCAGATATGAGGATCAGTGCCGTGGCGCTCCTCTCCGGAGTCGGGGGCTTCCTGCAGCAGGCGTATCCCGGCGCTCGCGTCGATGACCAGGAGGTCTTTATTTTCCATGGCCTGCAGGATTTTTGCGACCCAAGGCTCCATCACTGCCCCGGTGTAAATGAACAGGTCGGCGCTGTTTATCTTGAGAATATCTCCCGGCCTGGGCTCAAAGCTGTGGGCTTCGACGCCGGGCGGCAGCAGCAGGCTCACCGCCACGTTCTCTTTTCCAACAGCGCGGGCAAAGTCATAGAGCGGAAAAAGGCTTGTCACTACGGTGATGACATTCTTTCCCTGCGGCGATTGCGGCTCATGGCGCTTGCACGACGCGGCAGCAAAAGCTATAACGCCCGCGCAGAGTGCTGTCAGGAGAATTGCCCGCTTCATAATGATATCCGAAGTAATAATAACGATTCGCTGCCACCATCATAGGTTAAGCACACGAGTTCTGTCAACTGATTGTGCCGTAATACTATATGTGAAAGCTTGCGGGAAACGCGAAGCCTGCTGACTGAAAAAAAGGGGCAGCATGGCGTTCATGCTGCCCCTTGCAATAGATAGTATCAGAGGAAATAGTTATGCGGTCTTGAGTGGCTCGATAGCTTTCAGCGCCATGGCAATAAACGGCTTGGGGGTAATTTCCTTGACGCACTCGATGATCATGTCCTCGCTGACCACTGCCGCGTCTCCTGCCTTCTTGGTGATTGCCTCCGTCAGCTTCTTCTCGGTCATGGCCCGGAACGGCTTGGGTGAACCTTCGATGCACTTGTCAAACATTGCCTTGCTGTTTTTTTCCCAGGTTAAATCTGCCATTGTAAAAACCTCCTGTCTGCGGTTGGTGATTTTCAATGCCCCTATGGTGCCTATGCGGCATAGAAATCGTTTTACGGTTTTTATTAACCAGCACTTACATGGACATCAGCATGAGGTCCATTAAATCATACAGTTTTATTTTCTCGTTATTGCGCTTAATGGGATCGCTTAAGTTCTGCTCGCAGTAGGGACACGAGGTCACCACTGCCTCGGCTCCGGTTGATTTGGCCTCCTCAATGCGCTCGCTGGCTATTTTCAACGAGAGCTCGGGAAATGCGGTTCGCACCCCGGCGCCTGGCTTTCAGGATGTTGCGCGGCTCCTCGTAAATACCGCAATGGCGGCCGATGTGACAGGGGTCATGCCAGGTGACCGTCATCGGGACTTCTTTCTTGAACTTGATCTTTCCGGCAGTGACCAGGTCGTCAAGGACCTCGGACACGTGCAGCACTTCAAAATCGATCTTCGGCATGCCCGGCACTTCCGGATAATCATACTTTAAGGTGTGGAAGCAGCCGGCGCAGTGGGTGATGATCTTCTTCACGCCGAACTCTTTAAATGTCTGCAGGTTTCTCTTCACCAGGTCAAAGAATATCTCGCGGTGCCCCAGGCGGATGGCGGGACTGCCGCAGCAGATCTCCTTTTCTCCGAGAATGCCCACGTCAACTTTGGCCTGCTGCAGCACCTTTACGGTGTTGACGATTTCGTGCTGGATCAGCGGGTCATAGGCGGGGGTGCACCCGGCAAAAAACAGGTACTCGCACTTTTCCTTTGCCGCGTCTTTTATTTTGAGGCCCTTGGTCCAGTCCATGCGCTTTGCGCGCGGTTTCAGCCAGGGGTTGTCATAGTTTTTAATGCTGTTTAAAAGCTCCTTGTGCGCGGGCAGCGGCGCGATGCCGAGCTCTATGAGTCTGGTCTTCAGGGCTTCGGCGGCCTTGAGGGGCTCTTTTTCATTGAGCCGCAGGCAGTTCATCTCGCACGCGCCGCAGGAGGTGCAGAAGTAACATATTTCCAGCAGCTTCTCAGAGTCCTTATAATCAAAATCTCCTTCGAGCAGGGCCCGGATGATATGGAACTTCCCCATGCCGCTGTAGGCAAAAAACCTGGTATAGCGGAACTCGGGGCAGATTTCATTAAACCGCGCGCTCTTTACGTTCCAGCCCCACTGGTTCATGCACCAGTTACAGCGGGCATCTCCCCAGGCCTGCTCCCGGTAGTCTTCAAGGGTCCGTTCATAGACCTTCTTCTCAATTTTTGCTGACATATCAACTCTCCAGTTGTTTCAGTTTCAGCCACTGCTCTTTGCGATGAGATTATCAAGGATACTGTTGAGCTTGTCAACACTGAAATCATCCCATTCTGCTGACATCCGCACCAGCTCAACTATTTTCTCCGTGCTTACTTCAGGGGTGAGCACGGCGCATATCGGGCACATGCCGATGGTGTAGGCCAGCGCCTGCCGCCGTACCCAGAACTGGCCGGCATCCTGGGCGCCAAAATCACTCACCGGAGAAAACACCGGCTTCGGCGGTATTGCGCTGGAAAAGATTGATGCTGCCGGGGGCAGGTTTACTGCTATCGGCCAGGTCGAGCCTTCGGGTTTGACCGGGTCTGAGGCCAGCGCGTCCAGAGCTGCCTCTGCCGCCGCGAGGTCCTTGATCCCTTTTTTCTCAAGAATCTGAGCTGCTGCTGCCGGCTGCAGCCCGACCTTGAAGCATTTTTCCATGGCCCGCGGAGCATCAATGCCCAGCATATAAAAACGCGTGAGCCCGGCAAGGCCGGATGTTAAACACCCGGGATCTGCCACCCCGGTCTGCGCCATGACGCTTGGTGCTTCACGATATTTAAAGAAAGTATAGCAGGGATAGGGACAGTTATAGCACGCGTTCAGCCGGTGCGTTGCGCTTTCAATCTTTGCCTTTATTGACGTATCAATGCCCAGCGGCGCGATAAAATCCTTTAATCCTGACTTTCCTTTAATGGCACCGTTCAGGATTTCATTTTTCAGCTCTATACATTTCTGGAAGAACCCTTCAGCCACTTCCAGGGCGCCGAGACCTCTCATGGCTATGGCCTTGAGATTTTTTGCGCCGAATACGGCGCCAAAGCCGAATGAGTCCTTGCTGCCCCAGTAATTCTCTGAAACCTGCGCCAGGGGAACCTTATTCTCTCCCGCCTTGCCGATGAGCAGGGTCTGAATCATGTCATCACCGTAGGCCTCACGGATCTTGTCAACAGATTCCCACACATCCTTGCCCCAGACATCCTGGGACTCGTTTATATCAGACAGACCGTCATGCAGCCACAGCCTGACCGGTTTGTCTGCGGCGCCAAGAAGCACCACAAAGTCAAACCCTGAAAGCTTAAGCTCTACGCCGACCTGCCAGGTAAGCGGTACATGGCCGATAGCACCCGTTACCGGGCTCTTTCCGGTCAGCACTGCCAGGCATGAGCAGGGGAAAAAGGTTGCCGTAAAAAAGCCGGTCCCCAGTATCAGCGGATCCCGGTCTTTATACTGTTCGTAGAGCTCCATGTTGATGGCAGCGCCGCCCAGGGCTTTTTCCACCAGTTCCTGACTTAATTCTTCAGTTTCGCACTCACCGCTTGCAAGATCGGCGATAAGGATATTGCCGGTATAATTATTTATCGTCTCCATTGTTCCACCTCCCCTATTCCATGCTCAAAACGCCGAAAGGACAGGCCCGGACGCACAGGGGGCCCTCTTCCTCTTCAGCACAACGGTCACAGGCCACCCGCAGAAGAATCGGCTTGCTGCTGGCACTTGCACCTTCAATCTGCTCTCCCGGTTTCAGGATCCGCTCTCCCTCCGGCCTGCCCAGCAGCAGGGTCTTTTCCCGCTTCAGCATGAGGCCGTAATAATTTTTCTTCTCCTCCCGGTAAAACATGAGGCTTGAGCCGATTGGTGAAATGCTCTCATCATAGTGAAAGTTGCACGCAAATTCACAGATCCGGCATCCGGTACATTTTAACGGTTCCACTTTCAAATCCATCGGGGCTCTCCTTTTTAAAACTATCTTATTGTCAAAAATTAACCACAGAGCGCACAGAGAAAAAATTATATTTCAACGAGGTAGTAGAAATTTTATTACCCTCCCCTCGGTGTCCTCTAAATTGCTTATTCTCTTTTTCCTCTTCTTTTAATTTTTGCTCCGGCAGAAAGCTATCTGAGCGCTACCCCGTCTATGCTTAAATCAGGGTATGATGCAGTCAATTTTTATATTATTATATATTACCTTTTATTACTTTTTGAGAACACAGAGAAAACCTCTGAGACCTCTGTGGTTCAAACATACTCCTTTTTTCATAAAACTTTTGACACTACCAAAACTATAACAGCGTTTTGAACGGTATTACTCTATGGGTATATTGTGCGGCGGATTTGAGACATTGTTTGGGTCAATTGCCTTCTTTATTCCCTTCAGAAGCCGGTTATATTTGAAAACAGGTCCGGCCATTGAATGATATAACCCGCCCAGGAACGGCCCGAC
>JAPLIX010000578.1:0-1960 GCA_026388865.1 Pseudomonadota bacterium
ACTGCGCTGAAGAATTTCTTTTGTCTCCGGTGAAAGCTTCAGCTGCTCGAACGGCACAGAAGAGGCATTGTTCCAGAAACGGTTCCCGCTGTCTACGACCAGCAGTTTTGTTAGGAGGCCTCCCTGGCTGTGGCCGATCACGACCATCTTTTGCAGGGCAGGGTCTTTTCCCTCAGGGTCATACTTTGCTACCACACTGCGCAGGGCCTCAGCCAGAATGCCTCCGGAATAAACAATAGGGTTTCCTGAATTGTAAGTAAACAGCCAGAACTGATACCGCCCCCACAGGGTGCGATCGTTCTGGAGCTCGTTGAGCATCTCGGCCCAGCGCGCCGGGCTTGATGCAGTGCCATGGACCAGAACCACCGGTATGCGGTCCGGCAAATACGGTGCCATGAAAAACAGATCGTCTCTGAAGCGGGCAACATTTTTAATGGGAAGTGAAAAATCACCGGAGAGCACCCCCTTGAGTTCAAATTTATATATGTCTGAACCTTCAAGGGTGTAAGCCAGGGCTGAGCTTTGTTCAAACTCAAGGGGCACCTTATTTCCTTCAATGGAAACTGCTGTGGCCTCCTCTGTCGTATGAAGTTCACCTTGATTTTAGGAGCCACGAGGGAAAAGGCGGCATTATCAACACCTGCAATCGGCTCAATGCTTGCTGCCAGCGGGGCTCCAATGCCGGGCCAGCGGTAGCGGTTGCGCAGCCCCCGCACGCCAAGCTCAGCCGCCTGCTTGAAATGGACCAGGCGGTAGTTGCCCCAGTTGAATTCCGCAGGGTTGATCGACAGGGTAAGGGAACTGTTGAGGAGTTTAAAGACGCCCGCTTTCAGGATCACCTCTGAGCCATCAGCTGCGGTCAGGCCTTCAGCGATGCTGCGGTTGTAGAGATCAACCGCCACGCGATAGCGAGGGTCAAGACAGCCGGGAGCAATGCTTTGATCTTGAGGGAAGAGAAAAGCGTATGCAGCGCATGCTGCCGCAAGAAAATACGAGCGGTTGCTGCTGCGGCCGGCATACAGGAAGGAGGTTTCAGCAAGCGTAAAGAGACGTTCTGATGCAGAAACGCCCGGAAGCCCGGTATACAGCTTTGTAATTACCTGCGCCGGATGGTGATTAAATTCATCCAGGAGGCCGAAGCGATTGAGAATCTGCGCAGAGAAAGCGCTTAAGTTGCCGTTAGAAAGCACGTTGGCGGTAAGGGTGCGCTGCACGGTTTTCGGGTCAAGCTTTATAACCCCTACCGGGGTTGCACACCCGGCAGTGAATACGAAAACAATCAACAGAATTGCATAAAAGGTTAATCTCATCGGCATTAGTGCAGCATTCAATGTTCTCATAGGTCGGTCTCTATCCGCAGCGCGCATAAGAAATTCAATAATTGAGACTCTCTTAAAAAATGTTGAGAGTAAAAAAGCCGAACTATTTTCAGCCCGGCTTTAGATTAATAATATAATTTTTATTAGCCGTGCACTCCATCAAGCCATGTGCGCAGCCGCTGCGCCCAGAATTTGAAGGCTTCTTCAGCAGTGCCGAACTTGCTCATGCTGTCGATCTTTCCCCCTGACCTGCGGTCAACACCCTCGGCTATCACTTCATTGGTCGTTGAATCAAGAATCTCAAACTCCATGCTGACTTCTCCACAGCCTGTGCCCTTTCCCGTCACCCCGCTCTTTATCGTGCTGATCGCCAGGCCTACCGGCAAAACTGTAGATACAGCATTGATCGCCCGGTTCGGCAGCTCCATGTCTGTTATGGCTACCCTGATGCGCATAACATTGGGGCCGGGTTTGGCAACCAGGGGGTAGGCACTGCCCAGGGCATCTATGACCGCCCGGTTAAAGGTATTCGACAGCTCCTTCATGTCGTCAGGGTCTATTCCCTTATCCGCCGCATCATTCTTGAAATAAAACCGCACCTGGTCGAGCATGACTTTATTGTATTTTTTGAAATCCACGCC
>JAPLIX010000578.1:1998-10689 GCA_026388865.1 Pseudomonadota bacterium
TATTGCTTGAAGTTAACGCCCTCTTTGATATAGCGCTGGTCAACGCCCCCTTCAGGCCCGGCCTGTAATTTAGAATAATCCCCGAGAAATCCCGAATGTTCCTGTACCGTCAGTTTTTGGCCCGCGCACCCGACTGCCAGGCACAGGCTGATAAGTGCGATTGATACTGAGTGAAATAATTTTTTCATGGCTTCTTTCCTTTCTAATAATTGGTTATTGTTGATGCTTAAATGCAGAGAGCTCAGAGTATATATTCTTACTGTTAACTCGTCAAGTGACAGAAATTGCAGCCGGAGGCAGACAATCAACCCATTATTTCCGCGCCGAGCAGCACGCCCTTGGGCAGCTTCGGCGGCGCTGGCGAAATCTCGATATACTTGACATTGCGCACGGGGATGATCAGCAGGCGCCCCTCAACTTCCGCCATGATCCGGTCTGATTCAAGAGCTTTTTTTACCGTGGAAGCGATCTCGATGGGATCGTTTCCGGCCTGTCGCGGCCACCGCAGCGTAAGTTTCGTCTTGTCCATAAAGTAGATAGTTCCATATACGGTTGTTTCCATGTACGGTCTCCTTTTACCGTTAATATATTTATTTGTCCGGCGTGATTCTGGATATCTTGGACCCCTGCAGGCCGATTCCCGCCATCAGGCCCTTCTGATCGAAGATGACCGCGTAGACGTCGTCTTTAAGTGTTGTGGTTGTAAACGACTTTGCGAACCCTGCATCGACAATGACAATGTTTGGGCCGGTGCCGAGCTCCCAGCCTTTGCTGTTTTTAAGCGTAGTCATTGCCTTTTTGTTCATGAAGAACAGGGCATACCCGTACTTTTGAATACCTGCCTGCAAGCCCCAGGAACCGGCAACGGTGTTGAAGTAGCCGACCGTCTTGCCGCCCTTGCGCAGAGCTCCCACGCCGTACTGCCCGCCGACGATAAAGCCCCCTTTGGTGATGCTGGGGAAAACAAGCACTGCCACTGCCTTCTCACCGATAGCTTTTGCCGTGGGATTATTGGCATAAAGCTGCTTCAGGGCAGCGGTTACGTCCCGATTGATCTCGGATTTGCTGGCAGCTAATGCCGATGCGGGCATGAAGAGGGATGAGCGGTATTTTTTTCGCAAGCTCAAATCTCACCATCGCATTGATCTTATTTTCAAGCTGCATATAGCGGGTAACCTTCCTGGCCGGCAGGGTCTTGCAAAGCGTGCGAAAATAGAGCTCCTTCAGTTTGAGCTGGTCCCGCTCAATCGCCAGATACGTATCAACCATTGTTATGGCATCCTGATCAGACATATCTTTGAAGGTTTTTGCGTAATCATTAATGAGCTTTACCATCCGATCATTTGTTTTCTGCAGGTCAAATTGATAACTGTTATAATACGGCCAGAATTCCTTCCCTTCCGCCTGCGTCAGCTGCAGGTATTGCGCGATGTAGGCTTTTTTGTCCGCCTGGATCGCATCCCTGAGGGCTTCCATACTGCCGGTCTTCTCTTCAGCCTTGACGGGCAGTGTGCCCAGCACCAGGAGCATCAGGGCAGAGGCGATCACCAGTGTGTTTCTATAGCCTGTTTTCATCAATAACTCCTTGTTATTTATTTAAAGCACTATTTCTTATAAAAAGGAGAGGCAACAATCACATAGGTTGTTCTGCCTTCATCAGTGACTTTGCGGTAATACACCAGGTCATACTGGTAGTAGGTGCGGCCTTCAACTTTTACGGCTACGGCATCTTTGGGCAGTTGAGGTACCTCTATCCCAAAAGGTGGATTAACCACGACATACACGTTTCCCCCGTCGCGCTGTTTGCTCATATAAAAGGTGCCGTTGCTTATATAATAATAGGTCTGGCCGCTGGCTGTGATGGTCTTATAACCTGCCGGCAGCGCTGTAACTTCATAACCGGCGGGCGTCGAGATTTTAACATAACCGGTTTCGCCCTGGTTAGAGACCTGGGTGTACCATTGATCATTGCTTGAGTAATAGGTTGTTGTCCCGACCATAATGGGGATGGGTATAACCACAAAAGTGGTTGCCGGATAGTAGTGGTGATCATAATAATAATGGTTATCATGATAATAGTCATTCCAGTTATCCCAGTGTTGATCATACATGTCGCTGATGTAATCCTGGCGGTTCTCCTGGAGTCCCCGTGCAGCGGCATACTCACCAAGGCTGGAGTCCTGGATATTCTGGCGCCGATCTTGTCTGTTTGCCTGGCGCTCGTCATTTCCCTGCGGCCGATTATCCTGGCGCTCGGTGCGGCGCGTATCCCTGTCACTCTGGCGGGTGGTTTGTCCCGTTGTTCGCTCATCCTGCCGGGTTGTGCGCTGTGTGGTGCGTTCAGTTTGTCGTGTTGTCCTGTCAGTGGTGCCTGTCTCGCGCCTGCTCTGCAGTCCGGAAGTATCAGAGCTTTGCCGCACCGAACCATACTGACCGCGCTGCACGTCGCGGCTGCTTTGTGATGAACGTGATGTGGATTGATCCGGCCTGCTCATGGACCTGCTGCCGCCTGATCCGCCCGACTGCCTGACCGAACCGTATGAGCCGCCGCCGGAGAAACCGCCACCACCCCGACCACCACCTCCACGGCCGCCACCGCCACGGCCGCCACCACCACGGCCGCCACCACCACGGGCATCAGCGTCATAGACAAGGCAGCAAAGAAAAATGCCGGCAATTACTAACACCGCAATAAGCTTTACTCGTTTCATGGTTTTCTCCTCCCTGGCAAAAAGTATTACTATTCTTTTTCAGAAGCTTTTTTTACGCGCTTCTTTATCGGGAGAAGCGAGATCTTTCTGGCTCCTTCAGGAGCTTTGAATGTAAAAGTCCCATCAGGAAACTGGGGAACCTCATTGAAACTCTTCAAGACGGCAGTGTATTGCGGAGCCCCGGGCTGTTGCTTATATGTTATGACAATTTTGCGCAGCTGCGGCACATCTCCCGCATCAACCCAGATCTGCCAGTCAATGTTATTTTGTGTAGCAGCAATGTGGTGGCATTTCATCCCTTCAGCATAGTGAATGCCCAGGTAGCGGCAGGTTTTTACATTTTTCATCAGTATGGAATACACGTTATCAGAGAGCAGGTCTGCAAGAGGCGTGGTTACCCCGTATTTCTCAACCATCATGTCCATGGTCTCGTCAATGGTGCCGGGAGCAGCCACCTGCCCATAGACATTGTTACTGCGGTCAAGCAGGGTAAAGGTCTTGTCGTCTTTCCAGACGGTGGTATTGGTTATATCGCCTGTCGACTCAATCCAGAATTGCTGAGGCTCGCTTATTTTCAACTTCCGCATATGTGAATACTGAATCTTCTCTCCGCTCTTGAGAACCTCGTCCATAGTGTCAATGACTTCTGCGCCGGCTTTGATATCCTTCTTTTTTTGTGCATTCAGTGCCTGGAGGATTTTCTCAGCCTGCGGATCAATGGCCGGGCCGGCAGCTTTTGATTGCGCACTGCCAATGCCACAAAATAACGGAATAATAATCATTAGTAAGAATACTGCTGGTATTATTCGCTTCATACTTTGCCTCCGGTTTTTATGTTGTGAATAGTGTAGTGTTGGACTTTGTCATGCTAAGAACCTGAGTGTTTACTGTTGCTGCTGTTTTGATCTATCTTTTTTGTGCATTATCTCCAAAGACACCAGCCGGGCGAGAAGTATTGCAGGGAATAGCTGCCCGGTCAATGCCTCAAGCATGACCAGCATCCGCGCTGAGGGATGCACTGCAAGGATGTCCCCGTAGCCGAGCGTGGTGAGCGTTACAAAGCTGAAATATAATAAATTGGACTGCAGCGTGTCCGCGGTATACGTGCCCATAGAAGCAGGCAGCTTAAAAGCCGCAGGAAATTGCAGCTCAATGAGCTGGTACACGAAAGCCCACATGAGGCCGATGAGCAGGTAGACAGCAATGGCGCCGGTAATCCGGTGTATGGTAATGGGGCCTGCCCGGAACACCTGGACTAAAACAATAACTGCCAGCACGCCGCAGCAGATGAAGTCACAGAACAAGGTCCATGAAGCAAGCCCGGCAACATCCCCGATGTATGTCACCCAGTGCAGCACGAGGTTCAGCAGCACGCTGCCCAGGACAAAAAATCTCAGCAGGTGTTTGTCTAAAACAAAAGTGGCCCCGGATATCAGGATGAAGGAAAAAGATATCAGGACAAGGACTTTACCAAAGGGCAGCGCGGTTATCGGATAGGCAATAAAAATAGTAACCACGAGAAATACCAGGAGCACTGTCAGTCCGCTGTCTGTTTTCCAGATATGGCCGAAGGTAACGGGTTTTCTCATACGCATTCCCTCTAGCGATCATTTTTTAACGGTCGCCTTTGAAGCTGCTGCGCCTGATGCAATGCTGTCAGCTTTAGTTACCCAGCCACCGCCCATGGACTGGTAAATGTTGACAAAAGAGCTGAAAACCTGGGCGCGGTTCTGGGCAAGTGTCAGCTCAGCGGGGAAGAGCTGCTGCTGTGCCTGGAGAACAGTAGAGTAGGGCGCATACCCGCCGGCGCGGGCGACGAGAGAGTTCTCCACGTCCGCGAAGGCGTTCTGTACTGCGGCCTCGTAGCCGAGAAGCGCAGCTTTGCCGGCAGCCTCGGCCTGCGCAACCTGTCCGGAGATGGAGCCGAAGGTAAAGAGCGGGCCGGTGATCGTGCCGGTATAGTTCCACATTCGTGCCGGGCCGTTGAACAGCTTGTGCAGATCATGGCTTGCGTCGCCGTAAGTGCCGGTGAGTGAAATGCTCGGGAAATAGAGCGCCCGTGCCGCGCCGATCTGGGCATTAGCGGCTATCAGGTTCTGTTCTGCCAGAAGGATATCAGGTCTGCGCTCAAGCACCTGCGAGGGAATGCCGGATGGCACAGCCGGAAGCGCAAGCTCGTAGATCGTTTTGCCGCGGGGGATGGATCCGGGATTTCGCCCGAGGAGTATTGAGATGGCATTCTCCGTCTGCACAATCTGGTTTTCGATCTGCGGGATTGTGGCCGCGGCTGTTTCATATTGTGTGCGCGCCTGCGCGACATTCATCTGCGAAACCTGCCCGTACGAGAACTGCAGCTCAAAGAGTTTCACGGACTCGGCATACGTGCCCAGCGCGCGCCGGGAAATCGCCAGCTGCTCGTCAAGGCCGCGAAGCTGCAGGTAGCTGTTTGCAATTGATGAAACAAGAGAGAGTATAACCCCGCGCCGTGCTTCCTCGGTTGCCAGCAGGTTAGCCTGCGCAGACTCAGTAAGCCGCCTGATGCGGCCCCAGAGATCAATCTCCCAGCTCGCAGTGGCAAGCACCTGATAGGCGGTCTGGGGGTTCGGGACAGTGGCGGGCACAGGAGTCGCCATGCGCTCGCTGTCGCGCAACCGCGTGCCGGTCGCTCCATAACCGAGTTGGGGAAAGAGCTGCGAACGGGTCTGCGTCAGAAGTCCTGCAGCCTGTTCGACATTGGCCGCGGCAATCTTAACGGACTTGTTATTGGCAAGAGCATCGGCAATGATCCGGTCAAGCACCGGGTCCTTGAACTCCTGCCACCAGAGGGTGTTCACGGTGTCCTGGGCGACCTTTACTTCGTAGCGGAAAGCCTGCGGCGTATCAACAGCAGGGCGATGGTAATTGGGGCCGAGCATGCAGCCGGCACAGGAGAGACTGAGAATATATAGTATGAGTCGGCGCATGTCAGTGCCCTCCCTTATCTGGAGTATTGCCGGGAGGCGCCTCAGGCAACGGAGGCACTTCTTTCTTGCCGCGCTCGGAGAGGCGGTCGAAGATATAGAAGAACAGCGGCACGTAGAGCATGGCCAGCGTGGTCTCGCCGAACATGCCGCCGATGATGCCGGTGCCGATAGAGTGCCGGGCGTTGGCGCCGGCGCCTGATGCCAGCGCGAGCGGCAGAACGCCCAGTATGAATGCAAGAGAGGTCATGATGATAGGCCGCAGCCGCTCCTCGCCGGCGATGATTGTGGCGTCGATGATTGATTTGCCCTGCTTGCGCAGCTCGACCGCAAACGTAACCCGGAGGACCGCGTTCTTTGCCCCAAGCCCGATCAGCACCAGAAGACCGATCTGAAAGTAAACATCATTGTCCAGGCCGCGCAGCCAGTTCAGGGTAAGCGCGCCGAGGATACCGAAGGGCACTGCCGTCATGACTGAACCCGGAAGGGTCCAGGACTCAAACTGGGCCGCCAGTACGAGGAACACGATGATAAGGCCGAACAAAAATGCGGATGCTGACGTCCCGCCGGATTTCTTTTCTTCGTAAGCCATTCCCGACCAGGAAAAATCATAGCCCTGCGGCAGCACTTCACCTGCTACCTCTTCCATGGCTTTCAGTGCCGCGCCCGAGCTGTAGCCTGCGGCGGGGCCGCCGGTAATCTGGGCAGCAGGGAAGCCGTTGAAACGGGGCACAAGATCAGTCCCGGTGACATACTGAGTCGTGACCACGGCGGACAGAGGGATCATCTTGCCGGCGCCGGACCGCGTATATAATTTGGTTATATCAAGGGGGTTCTGGCGGTATTTCGCGTCAGACTGGAGAACCACGTTCCAGACGCGGCTGTACTGGTTGTACTGGCTGACCATGATGGAGCCGAACTGTGCCTGCAGCGCGCTGTACACATCCTGTACCGGCACGCCCAGGAGCACGGTCTTGTCGCGGTCAACGTCGGCACGCATCTGCTGCGATGCCGCGCGAAAGGTGCGGCTGAGTCCGGAAAGCTCAGGCCGTTTGCGGCACTTGGCCAGAAACTGCTGCGTGAGGTCATAGAGACGCGCCGGGTCCCCGGACGCCTTGTCCTGTATCCAGAACTCAAACCCGCCCGTGGTCCCGATGCCGGGGATCGCCGGCGGCGCAATCGGGATAAAGAGACCCTGCTCAATTGCATGCGCCTTGTTATAAACTTCCCGCAGCACCGCGCCGGCGTTTTCAGCCAGGGCACGCTTGGCTGATGAATAGCGCTCTTTGAAGTCCTTGAACGTCACAAAGAATGTTGACACATTGGATTTATACTGGCTGTCGATCAGGCTGTAGCCGTTGATCACGGTCCGGTTGAATACTGCCGGATTTTTCGCGAACAGCGCTTCAATGCGGCTTGCCGTCTGTGAGGTGCGATCAAGGCTTGCGGCATCAGGCATGATGAGCTGGCCCATAACATAGCCCTGGTCCTCGTTCGGCACAAAGCTGGTCGGCAGTACCCGGAACAGGGTCACCAGCCCCCACATAAGTATCACAAGCACTATAAACGCTAACGACATGCGCTTGATGATGAGCAGCACGGCATCACCGAAGACAACGGTTATGCGGTCAACCTGGCGGTTGAACCAGGCAAAGAACCCCTTCTGCGGAGGAGCGGTGTGCCTCAGGAGAAGACCGCACATGGCAGGGGTCAGGGTGAGCGCTATGAACCCGGAGAGCGCTACGGAAATGACGATGGTTATGGCAAACTGCTTGTAGAGCTGGCCGGTGGTGCCCGGCAGGAACGCCGCCGGGATGAACACCGATGCCATCACCAGAACCACCGCGACCAGAGAGCCTGATATCTGCTCCATGGCTTTAATGGTGGCTTCCCTGGGTGAGAGGTGCTCATGCACCATAATTCGTTCAACATTTTCCACTACCACGATGGCATCATCGACCACCATGCCGATGGCAAGCACGATGCCGAACAGCGTCAGAAGGTTTATGGAGAACCCCATGGCAAGCATGCCGGGGAACGTGCCGATCAGCGCAACAAAGATAGCCACCGTGCAGATAATGGTGGAGCGGAAGCTCTGAAGGAACAGGTACACCACCAGCACCACGAGCAGCACCGCCTCGAACAGCGTGTGGATGACCTCCTCGATCGACATGCGCACGAAATCGGTCGTGTCAAGGGCGATGACGTACTCAATGCAGTCGGGCATGGTGCGCTTAAGTTCTTCCATGGTCTTGCGTACGCCTTTTGAGACCTCCAGGCCGTTGGCGCCGGGCTGCTGGTAGACGATTATAGGAGTGGCCGGTGCCCCGTTGAAACGGTTGTTATCAATGTACTGTTTGCGGCCGACCTCGGCGCGGGCAACATCACCGATTCGGACAATGGCGCTGCCGTTCTGGCTGGCGCGCAGGATGATGTTCTCATACTGTTTGGGGTCGACAAACTGGGGCTGGGTAACAACCGGAAATGTCAGCTGTACCTCGCCCGCGGTCGGCTGCTGGCCGATCTGTCCGGCACCGAAGAGCGCATTCTGGCTTGAGACCGCCTGCTGGATGTCCGTGGTCGTGATGCCGAGCGATGCCATGCGGTCAGGGTTCATCCAGATGCGCATGGCCTGGTCCGGAACGCCGAAGATCTGCGCCTGGCCTGCGCCGTTTACGCGCTTGATGGCATCCAGCACATACACGTTGGTGTAGTTGGTCACGTAGTCCGGGCTGTAGCGGCCGTCTTTGTTGAACAGGGCAATGATCATGAGCGTGCTGGAAGACTTTTTCTGCACCGACACGCCGTACTGGGTCACTGCTTCAGGCAGCTGGGGCGTGGCGAGGTTGACCCGGTTCTGCACCTGCACCTGGGCGATATCAGGGTTGGTGTTAAGGGTGAAATAGACGGTCAGGGTCATCTGGCCGGTGTTGGAGCTTGTCGAGATCATGTAGAGCATGTTGTCAACGCCGTTCACCTGCGCCTCGATGGGAGCGGCAACCGCGTCGGCAACAGTCTTG
>JAPLIX010000266.1:0-757 GCA_026388865.1 Pseudomonadota bacterium
CAGGTGGTTCATGCATGCAATGACACCCCCCTGTTTCCCCCCTTGCCAAGGGGGGATGTAAGAGGGGTCTCCCGAGACTTGTTTCTTTCATGAACAACCCCGATGCGCAGCGCCGGGGTCAGATGCTCGCAATGACGTAATGAAACTAAAAAAGGCAGCCGGTATTTAATCCGCTGCCCTTTTATTATTATGGTCCTCTGCTCTACCTGGTCGATAACAAGCTTTCTACAGAAATGTCTTCGTCAACAGATTCCCAATGAATCCCAACACCACCACCAATGAGACGCCATTTCTGCCTTTGCTTAGGGATTGCCTTTTGCAGGCGCGGAAAGTTCCCGGCCATCAGCCAATACAACCTGCAGCATATCTTCTGTAAATGAAACGGCTAAAGCTAATGGTTCAAACTTAATTGCCAGTGTGCTCATGCCTTTTCTTCTCCAATAATCTCTTATGTTCTGTAATTATTTTTTGAAGGCAGGAGAGCACTACACCTTTTTCTTTAACCGGTAAATACCTTGACAATACGTGGTGTCTAATTTAATAATTAATCAGCAAAAAGTATCGAGAGGACATGCCATGAGTAATCCAACAATAGAAATAAGCAAACAGCAGATAATCAATGCCCTCGTTCAGTTCACTCCTAAAGAATTAAAACAGATTATCAACACATTATTCAAACAAAAGGCTTTTGCGCCTCCAAAGCTTGAAGATATAACAAGAGAGGCCGTTAAAACGGTGCGACGCGAAAGACTAAAGC
>JAPLIX010000266.1:763-4895 GCA_026388865.1 Pseudomonadota bacterium
GGGCGAGGAGAAGAAAGTAGTTATTGACACTAACATCTTCATATCAGGCTTTGGATGGGATGCAAAACCTGAGGAGATATTAAAACTTCTCAAACAGAGACGCATTATAAATTATATTAGTATTGACATTCTGAATGAGCTAAAGAGAGTTGTATCGTATCCAAAACTTAAATTCTCCGATTTATTGCAAAACAGAATTCTTGAGTTTGTATTTTTTTATTCCGAAATTGTTGAGCCCACCCAACATATCTCACATATAGTAGAAGATCCCGAAGACAATAAATTTCTGGAATGTGCTTTAGCGGCCGGGGCGAAATTTATAATATCCGGTGACCCGCATCTGATCAATGTCGCAGAATACAACGCGGTAAAAACAGTCAGCGCGGCCACATTTCTTAATATGGTTTTAAAAAGCCCCTAAGCATGGATTGTTGACCGGTTTCATGCCTCTTGAAACTGACGAGCTATCACGTGACTGACAAAGACTTAGAAGAGATTGAAGAAATATTCAACCGGTCAATCGGCGTCTTCGCGAAAATTTTTCAGCACAAACTCGATTTAGTAATTGAATGCCAAAAGATGCTTGTTGAAAAGATGGACGGGGTAGAAGAGCGTCTTGGGGAAAAAATTGATGCCGTAGCTCACGAGCATATCAGCCCATCGAGCAGATACCGAGATTCACAGAAGCTACAAAGTTTCTGAGCGAGAATGATAAATCATTACTATCAAAATAGCGAGGTCTACAGTGGAAGAGCTATTCAAACGAATTACCTTTAATCCGGATGTTCTCTGCGGCAAGCCGCTCATTCGCGGCTTACGGTTACCTGTTGAAATGATACTGGAACTATTGGCAAAAGGAGAAAATGAGAAGGAAATTCTGGAAGACTATCCTGAACTTGAGCCGGAGGATATTCGCGCCGCCCTGCTTTATGCTCACCATATGGTATCAATGGAAATGGTTTTAGATTGAGTTGCAGGAACTAAATAGGACCATGAAATTTTTTAGTTGACGTAAATGCAAGTGGCGGTTTGCTTAAGCTGTTTGTGTAAAAATGCGCCATATAGAAAAAATAGAGCTCTGGTTCTTACGCGCGCCCTATTGCCCGGGCAATGTAGTCCTGGTTAAAAACAGGGTGTGCGATGGCGGTGCCCTGCAGGCCGGCCTGCACATTCGCGGTATCAAAGACCGGATTTATAAAAAAGTAATCAACATAATTTGACAGCCAGGTCTGGATCATCTTCTCGTGGGCGTTGAGATCGGTGAAATCCGCGCGGTTCTCCACGTCCGTGAAGCCTCTGATTTTATAGATCTCCATGATGGCATTCATGAAATCCTCATTCAGCATGGGCCGGGGATTGGTGAGATGATAGGTTTTATTTTCGTCATGCTGTTTTATGCCGAGGTGAAACAGCGCCTGGCAGCAGAAATCAAGGTCCACAAAGTTAAGGGTTGATTTTGTAGAGCCGAGAAACCGGACCGGAACATGATAATAGCCGTCACTCATGACCGTTGTTTGTGCCTCAATATCCCGGTGCAGGGTATCCAGTACGCTGAAGAAAAGATAAAAGTGGTTGAGATGCGGCGTCTTGCCGGGAATGGCGTGTTTTCTGATGACAATGCTCGGCCGAAAAACATTGTAGAGGACTGATTGACGGGCGCATACCTCGTGCACTTTCTTCTCGCCCAGGCATTTGCTCTCCTCGTAGGGGTTTTTAAAGCGCTGCCCCACATCAAGCTCAGACTCTAAAATCACCCCCGAGCGGCTTCCGGAGACATAGGCGGTGCTCACGTGATGAAACACCGCTTTATTCCGGCACAGCACCTCAACCAGTGCGGCAGGGCCGTTTATGTTGGTATCGAACAGCTTCTCCTTATCGCGCGGGAAGAACGTGGTATCGCCCACGCAATTAAAAATATTGCGACTGGAATCAAGTATGTCTTTAAGTGCCGCATCCGAGAGGCCGATCTGCGGCTCATTCATGTCATAGTCATAGATGGTGAGATTTCCCCGGTACTGCTCGATCTGCTGCTGGCTGAGGTTATCTTCAAGCTCAGCGAAAACCCTCTTCTCCGGTGCCTGCTTGCGTTTTTTGCGGGCAAGCCCGATGACGCGGGTATTGTTAAGCAGCGCCTCGGCGATAAGCCTGCTGCCGATAAAGCCGTTGGCACCGACTACGGTGATGGTTTGCCTGTTCATGGGTCGTTATGTTCCTCCTCTGGTGATGAATATAAACCGGTCCCGATGCGCCTGCGGGAAGTTTGTTTTGATATAATGCCGGGAGTTTCAAGGGGCCTGACAGATTGAAACAGAACGTTTGAGATGTTCGGGTGTTTTAATCCATGGAGCGGATTTTAGTTCAACGCGTTTGCTCAGAGTATAACACAATTTCAGCGAAAAAAATAAAGTTTCGTGCGCTGAACAGTTATTTATACGACGGCGGCAGGGGAAGGCAATGGTTTTTCCTTGACAGCCTGAAGACCTTTATTCTACATACCTATATTAACAGCAACCCAGCATAGAAAGTTCCGGGAAATGTTCAAGCCCTACAAGATTGCCTATCAGCTGCAGCATGTCAAGGTCCGGGAAGCAAAGCGCTTCGGCCTGCTGCGGGAGAGCGTTGCCCACCTTTTATCGGAAGCCGCGCGGACCATTCCCCACGCGGCAATGATTATGCAGATCGATGTCACCCCGCTGGTGGAATACGCTAAGGACTCTGAAAGTGACCTTGCCGCCGTCCCCGGAGAAAGCCGGGAACAGCGCCTGTTCCGCCGCGCCATCCGGAAAAATTTTTCCGCCTTTTTCCTTAAAGCCTATGCGCACAGCCTGCACCATGTGCCCTGCCTGAACGGGTTTCTTGACTACCGTCCGCTTGCCCATGGCGGCACACTGTATCACGCCGAAGATATCAATCTCAGCTTCACCGTGAGCACGCCCACGGGCGTTATGCGCCCCATTATCCGCAACCCGCACCAGAGGGACCTGGAGACCGTGGCGCAGGAGATGCGCGTTTTAACCAGAAAGGCGCGCCGGACCAACCAGGACGAACTCTATCACAAGGCAGCGAAAGTGCTTATCTGGACTGCGCTGCGGGAGTTTGACCTGAGCGGGCTGTACACGCTGCTGGTGTATTTGCGGGCCCGGTTCCTTACCGGCATCGCGAAGGACCCGGAAACCAACAAGGTGGCGGAAAAAGACAAGCTCCAGCCGGAAGACATCCTCGGCGCAACCTGCACCCTGGCAAATATCGGCATGATGGTGCCCGGCGTGCAGACGGTAACCGTGATCATTCCCCCGGAAGTTTTCTTTTTAGGGATCGGGGACCTTCACGAGGCGCCACTGGTCATTGACGGGAAAATAGTGGTGCGCAGCGTCATGTCAATCATGTGCAACATGGACCACCGGGCGTTTGACGCGGGAGAGGGGTTCCCGTTTTATGAACACTTCATACGCTACATACATAACCCCGCCCTGATTTACGAATGGAAACCGGGAGATCAGATTTAGCGCAGCTCCTGTTTTTGGTGAAAGGTGTTTTGCTTACATGGCGTTCAATTTTAAACTGTTCTTCCGGCTGGCTTACCGGACACTGTTTACCACGCGCGGTACCAATGCGCGGCTCACCCCCAAGCGCATCTTTATTTTACTGCTGCTGGCTGTTTTCTACGGCGCGGTGGAGATAACCAACTGGCTCGGTTTTCTGCTGGACAGCATTCTGTTCCGGGGCTGCCGGAACCTGCAAATCCGTGAGCCGGTTTTTATCGTCGGCGTGCCGCGCAGCGGGACCACCTTCCTCCATCGCCTCCTGGCCCGGGATGAAGAACAGTTCACGTCCATGAAGTTCTGGGAAATTCTCTTTGCCCCGTCAATTATCCAGAAAAAATTTTATAAAACCATCAGCGCCCTTGATGCGCTCTGCGGCAGCCCGCTCTATTGGCTGATACGGGCTTTGGAAAAACGGTCTATTAGAAACCTGGCAAAGATACATCCAATCAGCCTGTTCGAGGCGGAGGAAGACGGCATTATCCTGCTGCATATCTTTTCATCGGCGTTCCTCGGCTTTGTGCTGCCGTTTCTGGATGACCTGTGGCCCTACGTTCTGCTCGACCAGGAGATGGAGGATGCTGCGCAGC
>JAPLIX010000487.1 GCA_026388865.1 Pseudomonadota bacterium
GGAACACCGGCTTTTTTCATCTCAAGCCTCGCGACCGATTTATCGCCGGCCATGCGGATGGTTTCCGGCGGGGTGGATGAGACCCGGGTGAGACGGTAGGTGGGATGGAATCTGCTGATGTGCCATGGGATATCCGGCCCGAGTTCCCTGATAAAGGAGGCAATCTGTTCCAACTCATGCGGACTATCATTATGCGTAGGAATTATGAGTGTTGTGAGTTCAATCCAGATTTTAAGCTCCCGGTACAGTCTGATAGCATCAAGGACAGGCTGTAACCTGGCACCACAAATCTTTTTATAAAAACCCTCAGTAAACGCTTTTAGATCAATATTTGCCGCATCAAGATACGGGCTTATTTTCCGCAGCGGACCATCGGTAATATAACCATTAGTAACAAATACGTTTTTTAAGCCTTCCCGAGAGGCGCGTTTTGCTATATCATAGGCATATTCAAAATAGATAGTAGGCTCTGTGTAGGTGTAGGAAATGCTCTTGCAGCCGGTTTGCTTAGCCAGCGCGACAATATCTTCGGGCGACAGGTTTTTTCCTATAATCACATCTCTGGTGCGAGGCATCTGAGAGATGTCGTAATTCTGGCAGTGAAGGCATCTGAAATTACAGCCGGCCGTGGCTATGGAAAAAGATTTTGATCCAGGCAAGAAATGAAAAAGCGGCTTTTTTTCTATGGGATCAACATTTTCTGCAATCGATTTGCCGTACACAAGGCTATACAAAATACCGCTTCTGTTTTCCCGAACACCGCAGATGCCCCGTTTATCATTAGGAATGACACAGTGGTGAGCGCACAGATGGCACTGCACTTTATTGTTATTCAATTTTTCAAAGAAAAGAGCTTCTTTCAATAATGGTTCCCCTCCATGGTCTATCCGGTATAATGCCTATCCAGTCCAGTCCCACTTAAAATATTGTTACACAAGACCCCACATTACTCCAGGCAGGATATTTCTTCAATCAAGATTTAATCATTTTAATGATCGTCTCTATATGATAAGTTTGTGGAAACATGTCAACGGGCTGAACTGCTTCAATGTAATAGCCGTAGCCCATTAACTGTTTAAGATCGCGTGCCAGTGTCGTAGGGTTACAGGAGACATAGACAATGATCCGGGGATTAATATGGTTAATATATTCTAGTGTTTTTGGTGTACAGCCCCGCCGGGGAGGATTGATGAGCACGCTATGAAAATGAGTGGTCATAATCTGTTTGATGGTTTTTTCCACATCGCCGCATACATAGCTGCAATGATACAGCCGGTTTGTCTCAGCATTTTTATTTGCTTCGGCAATTGCATTACTACTTGAGTCTATCCCCACAATATGTGCCCCTTCCCGGGCAAGAAACAGGCTGAAATTGCCACATCCGCAGTAAAGATCAAGGATGCTCTGGCTGCCAGAAGGAGAAAGATATTTTAATACGGTAGTAATCATAGCAGCGTTTTGTTCTCTGTTGATTTGATAAAATGTTAACGGACTTCTGATAAAAGAAATTCCCATAATGTCATCATGACAGCTATGTTCATATGCGGACAAGGCAGAGGCTGCATTGCTGCTATTGTCTGGTGTTTGATCGGGAGAAAATATTGACCATGATTTTAATGAAGTATCTCTGTAAAACGTAATGAGAACTTCATTGCCGCTACTGACGAGCAGCTGTATTTCAGAAATATCGGTTAACAAATTACGATTTTCTGAACGCAGGTTATTACAGTAGGAGAGAGCCTTGTTGAGGGGCGAAACTAACAGCGGGCAGTAGGTAACGGGTATAATACGGTGTGTGCCGCGCTGGTAATAACCGATCACATGGTTACCGGAAGTGCTGACCTTCAAATTTGTTCTTGACCGGTATTGTAATCTGGCAGGTGACGGAAACGGCTCAAGCACAGTAACGCTGCGCATTCCTCCTATCCGCTCGATGCATTCTCCAACTATTAGCTTTTTCCAGTACAGCTGAAAGCTATAGTCAATGTGTTGCCATTGACAGCCGCCGCACTTTCTGAACAGGCTACAGGGAGGCCTTATGCGGTGAGGAGAAGGTTCGCAGATTGAAGATAACGAGGCAGTAGCATACTGCTTTTTAACGGTATCGACATACGCAAGCACTGTTTCCCCGGGAATGACATCATCGACAAAACATGCCATACTACCGAAGTGCGCTAATCCGCCGCCGCCGTACAGAAGCTTTTCTATAAAAAATACTACTTCCTGACCCTTAGAGAGCATAAAATTATTTGTTTCTGTAAGCATCCGGCCGGATATGTTTCAGTATCGGCAGCTGCATATTCTTCATACTATGAAAATTCATATAGTTATTATACTATACTGCAAAACAGCTGATGGCGGAAGCGTGATTTAATTATTACATTTTAATCCTTGAAGCACTGGCGCAGATACGTTATTATGTTTAATACCATCGAAATGAAACGTTGTTTGGTTACAGCGCCAGGCACTAAGGCTAAGGAAAGGAGAGTAATTTCTGTATGAAGGTTAAATTGAAACTGTTTGCCACTTTTAGAGAATATTTACCAGAAGGAAATGATGGTCACTCAATCATGCTTGAACTTTCCAAGGTGGAAAGCGTGCTTGAGCAGCTGCATCTCCCGCAAGACATTCCCAAGATTATCCTTATAAACGGGTTGCAGAAAACAGCCAGTGAAGCTCTCAATGAAGGCGATACCCTGAGCGTTTTTCCTCCCATTGCCGGAGGGTGCAAACAGAGAAAAAGGACTTAGAATAGGAGAGTAAAAGCTTCAGCTTATGGCGATAAAAAAATTACCATTCATTCTTGCATCTACAGGAAGAGGAAAATATCGGGTAACAGCTGAGGCAAAAACAATTGGTACCGATATCATTGTTTCTATATGGGGAGGTGCAAAGCCCCATATCGGTTCAGTAGCGGTTGCCATACCCCGCCCCAGCCTTGAAATTCCGGGTAAAATGAGCGCAACCTCATCAGTGCTGAATTTTGTCGGCCACAAGGACGAGACAGTAACAAAGCTGTTTTCCGAGCGTATTGCTGCCCGGCTGAACAGGAACTGTATTGCTACTGCCGGTATCCATATTGAAAACGCAACCGGTCAAGATGTTGACATTATCACGAAAAACTGCGGAACGTTGTGCACAAGAATGCTAACATTGCTGGAGAAACAGGCGTGAATAAGCGGCGCATTATTGTCGGTATAACAGGAGCGAGCGGCGCCATCTATAGCATGAGCCTGCTTAAGGCTCTCAAAGTATCGGGATGTGTTGAAACACATCTCATAATAAGCACTGCGGGTAAAGATCTGCTATGCATGGAAATCGATACGGAAGCAGCTGCACGGGCTCGGACTATGGCACAGGTTTGCTACGAAATCGATGACCTTGCGGCTCCGGTATCAAGCGGGACATTTAAGACCGATGGCATGATTATAGTTCCCTGCAGCGCTAAGACTCTGGCCGCTATTGCGCACTCATATGGAGATAATCTAATCCATCGCGCTGCTGACGTTGTGTTAAAGGAGAGAAGAACGTTAGTGCTTATGTTCAGGGAAACTCCGCTGCACCTTGGCCATATTGAAAATATGGCCAAGGTGACAAAGATGGGGGGTATAATCCTGCCGCCTATTCCTGCTTTTTATAATAAGCCGGAAACTATAGAGGACATAGTAAATCATGCAGTCGGGAAGGCTCTTGATCTGTTCGGGCTGGAACACCATCTTTATAAACCATGGGGAATGCAGGCCTGAGCCAGGAGGCGCAATTCATTCTATGAGCTTTGATACCGGAACTATTGCAACCCCCCGCTTCTCAAACTCGGGTATCATGGTAGTTACTGCATGTATTGTGGAAGGATGGGGATGCCCGATTCCAATTGCTGTGCCCCGGCTCATAGCAAGCATCAACAGTTGTTCCAATTGATTGACGGTTGTCAGATATGATTCCTCATTGTCCAGAAAAATATCCCGTTTGCCGGCCTTAATCCCCATACTTTTTGCGACCTTAAAACCTTTGCTCTGTTCTGTGGTAAGACTATCTATATAAAACAGCCGTCGCTCCTTGACGAGTTCCAGAGCAATTTTCATCTTCCCCTCATCTTCAGTAAAGCGGGAACCCATGTGATTATTGACCCCGGCAATGTACGGCACTGCTCCCAGGCATTTACTGGTCTGAGTCGCAATGGAGGAATCATTCATTTCTGTTAAAAGAAACCCCGGTACATACTGGTAATCCCCACTGTTTGCCTTTCCATTTTTTGCTTCCATGGGAAGATGGAGCATTATTTCATGACCGGAAGAGTGAGCTTTCTCTGCGATGGCCAATGCATATTGCGAAAACGGCAGTATTGATATGGTTAGTGCTGCCTTAATACCCAAAACATCCATCGACAAGCTGTAGTTATTACCCATATCATCAATTATGATTGCCATGCGGCCATTTGTCTTTTGCACCGGGTTTAAAACGGTATATGGATAGAATTTAAGCTTATGGGAGGGAATGTGGCTAATGGATATGGTGATACTAAAATCGGAGGATGCTATGCCAGGCAGTACCACAAACGTGACAGCAGGTTTAAACGGATCGAGTGCTTTTTGCAGTGTATCAATAAGAGCAGTCTGTGAAAGCTGTTCTGGTACTGTTATCTCAATAATTTTTTGCGGCCAGAGGCCTACGCCATCCTTTTGCGTGGGATGGGAGCTGACTTCACTCAATTCAAGGCCCAGCGGCGATAGATGTTCAGAAAGTGTTTTATCGAGTGCAGCATAATAGTGCCTGTAGAATACGGCAGGCTCAAGGGGCAGGGAAACTATTTTTGGCAGCGCTTTGGATTCGCGTTTTAACGGTTCGAAAAAATACAACCAGACAGCACCTATTCCGCAAACAAGAAGAACTGTTCCTATAATAAAGGTGCTGCAATTTGATCTTTTCTTATGCATTCAGCAACAGCTCCAGATTCTCCCTCCGGAGTCATGCATTTTCTTTTGCCTGAGTAAACAATTTATTGTCTTTATTGTAAATCTGCCAGTTTTTTAAGAGTTCTATGGCTGTATCCAGAGGAGGGTCTTCAGACTCCTTTTTTATCGGGATTAATGACTGTTTCGCAGCACTTTTATTCTGTGGGGGCTTTTCTTCTTTTACTGCCCCCAGTCCCTTAAAGTGATTCATTAAATCTTTTTCTCTAATGGAGGGAAATTTCTCAACGGGGGAGGAGTCTGCTTTTACTTTATCTTCGACTATAATATCAGGCGTAACGCCCTTTTCCTGAATGGATCGGTGGTTCGGGGTAAAATACTTTGCCGTGGTCAGGCGCAGGCCGGAGCCATCACTGAGCGGGATGATGGTTTGAACGGTCCCCTTGCCAAAAGTCTGAGTACCCACGATTACAGCCCTGCCGTGGTCCTGAAGTGCTCCTGCTACAATCTCTGAGCCGCTGGCACTGCCGGAATTAACCAGCACAACGAGCGGGTAATCGTGCCGCTCGCTATTCTTTTTCGCATAAAATTTCATCTGCTGATCTTCAATGCGGCCTTCTGTGGAAACGATAAGCCCGGAATCAAGAAATTCATCTGATACATTGACCGCCTGATCAAGAAGGCCGCCCGGATCTCTCCGTAAATCCAGAATGAGCCCTTTAATGGGTTGTTTGCCCGATTCGAGATCCTTCAAAGCGCGTTTAAATTCCCTGGTGGTATCTTCCTGGAACTGTGCCAGGCGGATATACCCGAATTTGTCATCGATACGCTTATATTTAACACTCTTAATTTTGATAACATTTCGTGTAAGAGTATATTCTTTTGGCTCTTTCATACCATCCCTGAAGATGCTGATTTTAACCTGAGTCCCCGGGGAACCGCGCATTTTTTTTACCGCATCCATGAGGCTCATATCTTTTGTTAGCTCATTTTCAATTTTTATTATTTTGTCTCCGGGTTTTATCCCGGCGCGATCAGCAGGAGTGTCTTCTATGGGGCTTACGACGGTGAGGAACCCGTCCTTGAAGGTGATTTCAAGACCCAGTCCGCCAAAACTACCTTTGGTTTCGACCTGGAGCTCTTTATACATCTCAGGAGGCATGAAGGAGGAATGGGGGTCGAGGTTTGCCACCATCCCCTTGATTGCATTGTAAACAAGACTCTTCAGATCAATCTGTTCCACATAGTTTTTCTGGATAATGGTTAAAACATCAGAAAAAATCTTAAGCGCTTCATAGTTTTTATAGGTAGTGGCAAAGAGCTGATCTTTATGTCCATCAAATGCCAGCACAGACAGCAGTATGATAACCCCAGTGAGCAGGTATATGCCCTTAGTCCTAAACGTCCTCATATTGGTAAACCTCCCGGACAAGCAGTGTAATTAGCAGGCTGTTGAAAAACGCCCATCTGCGGCGTTTCCCTCTTCCCTCGTCGTTGCGGCGTACCCTGAAGTACGCCTCACTCCTCAGGATTTCGGGAGCCTTGCATCTGTGCATTTTTAAATAGCCTGGGAAAAACAACTTTTTCAACAACCTGTTAAATTAAACCCATGCATCTATAGTGCGCGGGCAATCGACGACAGGTAACGTTTTGCAACATTCATTTATAATAAATTTTATACTGAAGTACTGAAGTGAAATTTTTAACATGCCATTCAAAATTAGGCAAGGAATTTTAATAAAGATGATACTTCTTGACTCAAAATTACCTTTTCAGTATACTGCCGTGACTTGTAAAAGACGTCTCTGCAACCGCTCTGCAGCAGAGCTCTCGCGAAGGAAAATAATCAGGATAGTGATGTAAAATTAGGTTGCAATTTTAAAATGACGCATTACTATAAAATACAGCAGAAGCTTCTTGAAAAAAATCGGAGTTAGCCGGTATATGAGCACATTGATGTATCTTAAAAATTTTATTCGGGATAAAAATGTAGCGTCAATCACTCCTACATCCCCGTTTGGCGTGCGCAAAGTATGCGAAAAGATCGATTTTAAGAAACGCAACGTGATTATTGAATTTGGCCCGGGGAGCGGCGTATTTTCAAAATATATTTTAAGAAAAATGACCAGGGACTCTAAGCTCATCCTCATTGAATTAAATAAAAACTTTGTGACCATATTGCAGAATAGAGTAAAAGACCAGAGAGTCGGCATATTTAACGACAATGCTGAAAACGTGCTCAATATACTGGAGTCTGCACATGAACTGGGTGCAGATTATATCATTTCCGGAATACCTTTTTCCTTCATACCCTTTAGTACAAAAAACAGCATTCTGAACAATACGTATCTGGCCTTAAGAAACGGTGGAAAGTTTCTGGTCTATCAGCATTCCAACCATTTGAAAGACTACCTGAAGCGCCATTTTGATATGGTGCGCATTGAACATGAAATCCGCAACATCCCGCCTTTGTGCATTTATGAGGCAATCAAATTCAGCTCCAGCCACGTTAATCACCTTTAATTGCTTCAACCTTGAGCAGATAATATTTCAGGTATTCGGTTTCAAGAATATTCAACACCACCGGATGATCAGGGGACTGCATTCCCTTATGTAATACGGTTATCAGCCTGCCGGTATTCTCTGCAGCACTGTAAACTATTTTTTTAAAGTCCTCTTCATAAATAATCTGGGTGCAGGATGATGTGGATAGAAGACCACCGGGCCTAGTGATCTTCATGGCCCTGAGATTTAATTCCCGGTAACCTTTGATGGCTTGCTGCTTGGTATCCCGTGCTTTCGCCAGTGACGGCGGGTCTATAATGGTAAAATCAAACAGCAGCTGGGCCTTATCAAGCTTGCGCAGATAATCAAACGTATCAGCCAGTATCAGCTCATACCTTCCCCGGTCAAACCTGTTTAACACCAGTGTTTCCTCAAGTACATCAAGGGCCCTTTGAGAACAGTCTATAAAGGTAACATGCTGAGCGTTTCCGTACAGGGCATGTATGCCGAAATTCCCGGTATAGGCAAACGCATCCAGTACGGTTTTATTTTCAGCATAAAAACGTACTGCTGCAGCATTAAGCCTTTGATCAAGAAAAAAACCGGTTTTTTGCCCTCTCGTATCAGCAAGAAAACATATGCCATTCATTGCAAAAGGAATAATTTCAGGGCCAAGACCGTAAACCCATCCGACCGCGGGAGGGAAACCCTCTTGGTGAGCACTTTTTTCATTGTCTTTAGCATATATTCCCTGCGGCTGAAAAATGTCTGCCAGTACGGAGATTATATCTGACCGAAAAACATGCATTCCCAGGGTAGTTATTTGCATCACCAGATAATCTGAAAATTTATCTACTATCAAACCCGGGAGCCCATCGGCCTCACCGAAAATGACCCGGAATGATGTTTCTGAAGCAGAGAAGATGTTTTTTCTGTAAACGAGAGCCTTGGCAATTTTAACCGCAAAAAAAGATTTATTCAGAGTTTCATCTTTCCGGGTAAGTATTCGCACCCGGATACGTGAATGAGGATTATAGTATCCTTTGCCTATAAATGTTGTTCCCCAATGCAGGCTGACAATTTCTCCCGCTTCAGGACTGCCGGCTACACACTCAATTTCATTATCATATACCCAGGGATGCCCTTTTAAAATACGCGATTTTATATTTTTTTTCAGATGTACCAGGGTGTTCATAAGAGTCTTGACGAAAATAATTATTGTTAATTAGCGGACTTGTCTTATATCATATTGCCTATAAAGAAACAAAGGTAGTGTAAACTATGAAAACCGTGCTTGATAAAATTAAAATAATCCTCGTGGGAACTCTTGCTCCGGGGAATGTTGGTTCTGTTGCGCGGGCAATGAAGAACATGGGCATAGCGCGCCTGTGCCTTGTCAGCCCTCAATGCACATTGAACGAAGAGGCATTCCGGATGGCAACCAGCGCCGAAAATATCTTGCAGGCGGCACAAACGGCAGACACGCTTCGCGAAGCGATTGCGGATGCAGGATATGTATTCGGCACCACTGCCCGGGCAAGGCGTCTGAGACCGTGCATCCTTCCTCAGCAAATGGGTGAAAAGATTGCGGAGCTGATACCGAATAATCAGGTAGCACTGGTGTTCGGGCCGGAAGACCGGGGCCTCTCTAATGAGCACTTGGAGCTCTGCAATGAAATTGTATCAATACCTACAGCCAGAGGGGGAAAATCTCTGAACCTGTCCCATGCGGTCATCATTATGTGCTATGAAGTTTATCGTGCAGTTCAGGGCTGGGTATCATATGAGACGCCGCGTTTATCACCGGCAGGCGAGGTCGAGAATATGTATGACCATATGCGCAGCGCTCTGCTTGAGATAGGATATCTGGATAAACAGAATCCAGACATTACTCTTGGCAGCTTCAGGGGAATCCTGACCAGGGCGGGTCTTACCAGAGACGAAGTCAAGCTCATCCGCGGCGTCTTCAGACAGCTGTTGTGGTATATAAAAAAGAAAACATAGGGTCATATTTTATACGCTCTGCGGGCAATCACTGCCTGCCCAAGGGAAATGCCTCCGTCATTGGTCGGTACCTGTTCATGGGTCAGCACGGTAAACCCTTTGCTGCGCAGCAGATCAACACTTCGCGTGAGGAGATACAGGTTCTGGAATACCCCGCCGCTTAATGCAACCAGCTTAATACCTTCTTTGACGCGCAGCCGGCCGCAGATA
Source organism: Pseudomonadota bacterium (assembly GCA_026388865.1). Classification (GTDB taxonomy): domain Bacteria; phylum Desulfobacterota; class WTBG01; order CAIYCZ01; family CAIYCZ01; genus JAPLIX01. The sequence continues at coordinate 9,630 of JAPLIX010000487.1, forward strand.
TCCGCGATTACCTGCGCAACCGTGTTATGGAAGCGGCAGCTTATGTATGATGCGGTTTTACCCTGGAGGACATCATCAATGATTGCTGCTATCATCGGCTCAAAGGATATGATGAAATCAGGTCCTGCTGCCTGCGCAGCAACCTGATACGTATAGACAAGGTCGTGGGGTTCATCAATCGCCATCTCCAGTTCCATGGGAGCCTGGCCCTCAAAGGTCATTACATCGCGCAGCCCCGCCAAAGAAGACACTGCATCAAACAGCCTGCCGCAGCTTGACGTGAGCGGGGAATTGATCCCCCGGTCGATCATGGTCATGAAGGGCTGAACGCGATCAGAGTATTTTTGCAGGAGCGGAAGATTAAGACCCGACAGTTTCTCCTTAAAGGTCCGATACAGATAGCTGATCGCCATCCGGTACGGCTCCTTTGCCGCCGCATCACCCCCTGGCATGGGGACGTATGCAAAGTGTGCCCTGCGTTTATAGTGTGAATAATCAAAGGTGAAAAATTCGCTGCCCCAGATGGCCCCGTCATCGCCATAGCCGGTTCCGTCAAAAGCAACACCTATTGCAGGTCCGTCAACGCCATGTTCTGCAAGACATCCGGCTACGTGGGCAAAATGATGCTGCACGCCGACAGCACGGCTATAGCTCTGCTCTAAAGCATATCGTGTAGCACGGTAGTCAGGATGAAGATCATAGGCTATAACTTCAGGCGCTACCTGCAGAATATTTTTAAGATGCTCTATTGATTCAAGGAAAATTCTATCAGCCGCAACACTTTCCATATCCCCGATATACTGGCTTAAGAAGGCGACCTTACCTTTGGTGAAGCAGATGGTATTTTTCAGCTCTGCGCCGCAGGCAAGCACCTCGAGGCCATCTTCAATAAGCGGCAGAGATAGAGGAACCATTCCTCTTGAGCGCCTCAGAATGGACAGTTTACCGGCCGCAGTGCGCACGATAGAGTCATCTGCCCTGACATGAATGTCCCGGTTGTGCATCAGGAAATAATCTGCTATGCCCTGCAGCCGCTCGAGCGACTCCTGATTGTCCTTTGTTATAGGCTCGTCGGTTATGTTGGCACTGGTCATGACCAGTGCATCAAAGCGGCTTTTGAGCAGAAGGTGGTGAACGGGGGTATAGGGAAGCATGATGCCGAAGAATTGATTGCGCGGGGCAACTGATTCTGCAATGCCATGGCCCGGTCTTTTTTTGAGCAGCAGAATGGGTTTGAGTTTTGATGTGAGAATTTCCTCTTCCTGCGGGGAAATTAAACATACCTGGCGCGCCCGTTCGATATCGCGCACCATTATGGCAAAAGGCTTTTCTTCGCGCAGCTTGCGCGAACGCAGACGCAGCACGGCCTCCTCGGAGGTTGCATCAACAGCAAGGTGAAATCCGCCCAGGCCTTTTACGGCAAGAATGCTTCCTTGCAGGAGCAGGGCGATTGTTTCCTGAACAGGGTCTGCTGCCTTTATTTCACCACCGCGCTCATTAAGAAGCATCAGGCGCGGCCCGCACTGCCAGCAGCCGATCGGCTGGGCATGAAACCGGCGATTAAGCGGGTCATGATATTCCTGTTCACACTCAGGACACAGGGTAAATGACTGCATGGTGGTCTTGTCACGGTCGTAGGGAATATCCTTAATGATGGTGAAGCGGGGGCCGCAGTTGGTGCAGTTTATGAACGGATAGCGGTATCTTCTGTCGGCAGGGTCAAACAGCTCCCTGAGACAATCATCACACACATCGGTGTCAGGGGAAATAAACGGCACCCGGTCTGCGAGCGATTTACTTTCATGAATGGCAAAAGTTTTATCACCAATGAGCGGAATTTCCTTCTGCAGGATGGAGAGGATACGGGACAGGGGAGGGGGGTTATTCTTTACCTGAGAGAGAAAATTATTCAGCGCCTCTTCCGCACCTTCTATTTCAATTTCTACACCCCGGGAGCTATTCAGCACCCAACCGGACACGCCGTGTTCACGTGCAAGAGAAAAAATAAAGGGGCGGAAGCCCACCCCTTGTACAATTCCCTCAATCTGCAGGTTTAACCGCTTCAGCATGCTTCACCAAAAGCAGCAGCCCATTTATTGAGAAGCCAGTTATACCAGGTGCTCAAGCCCTCGCCGGTTTTGCAGGAAAACTCAAAAACCGGTGCATGCGGGCAGATGCGCTGCAGATTATCCCGGCACTGATTAAGATTGAAATCAACATGAGGCAACAGGTCAGTTTTGTTGATGCACACGCAGTCTGCATGCTGGAATATGGGGGGATATTTAAGAGGCTTCTCCTCGCCTTCAGCCACGCTCAGCAGAACAACTTTCAGGTGTTCCCCGACATCAAACGTCGCCGGGCACACCAGGTTACCCACGTTTTCAATGAAAAGGATGTCAGTCTGTTCAAGGGGTAGACTTTTGAGCGACTGCTGCACCATGTGCGCATCAAGATGACAGGCAGTCCCGGTGTTGATCTGTACTACCGGCACTCCCGCCCTGGCAATCCTCAGCGCATCTGCTTCTGTCTGAAGGTCGCCAACAGTGACCGAGACATTGATCTTTTCCTTCAATACGCTGCAGGTATGGACGAGAAGCGCTGTTTTCCCGGAGCCGGGGGAACTGAGAAGGTTAATCGCCAGAACTTTGTGCTTTTTAAAGAGCTCCCTGTTCTCTGAAGCTGCGATTTCATTCTTTTTCAGTATTTGCGTGTCTATGGTGATAACTTTTGTTGTCATAACTACAGGGTCCTGTGCTTGATGCATTCACTTGTAAGACATTGCGCTTACATTTCTGCTGATGGCTGACTGCTGAAAGCTGATAGCTCTCTTATGCTTCTTCCACCTCTATTTCTTTTATGGTTAATTCGCTTCCGGAAAGAAATTTCAGGTCGGCGCCATTACACTGCGGGCATACAAAGCTGTAATCATGCACCTCAAACTTTATGAAACATTTCTCGCAGGAAGCGCTAACCGGCACCATCCGTATGGACAGTGCTGCTCCTTCAATAGCTGAGCCTTTAGAGCAGATATCATAGGCAAACTCGAGGGCATCCTGGATGACGCCGCTCATGACACCCACTTCAAGCAGTATTTTGTTCACCTTCTTATAATTACCTTTTAAAAGAAATTCTTCTATCTGGGGTATAAGATTTTGTATAATTGAAAATTCGTGCATTAAAAAGCCTGTAGCTTTCAGCAAACAGCTGTCAGCTGTCTGTATTTACCGCTGTTTATACGTCGCTGTTATTAACAAATGCGCGGCAATTGCTCGCCGGCAAGCATATCAACGATACGGCTTCCGCCCACCCTGGTTTTAAGAATTACTTTGCGGGGAGACTTTTCCGTAACCATGCCGATTGCTGCCGCATCTTTACCATACCTGCAGCTGCGCATTATTTCGAGAATATTTTCTGCTCTGTCCGGAGCAACGACTGCAATCAGTTTACCTTCATTGGCAATATAGAGGGGATCCAGGCCAAGGATTTCAGATGCTCCGGCAACCGCTGGTTTTATTGGAATGGCCTCTTCATTGATAATAATGCCGAGCTGCGACTGCAGGGCAATTTCGCTGAGTGTCGTTGCAATGCCGCCCCGGGTTGGGTCTCTCATAAAGCGCACTGCGCCGGGCTCTGTCATTATTCGAGCCGTCATTTCATTGAGCGGAGCGGTGTCACTGACGATGTCCGCTTTCAGCTCAAGGCCCTCGCGTTCAAGCATGACGGCAATGCCGTGATCTCCGATGCTGCCGCTCAGCAGCATGGTATCACCCGGCCGGATATTCCTTATGGTGAGTGGCGCTTCAGTGATGAGCGTGGCAACTCCTGAGGTAGTAATAAAAATCTTGTCTGCGCTGCCGCGCCCGACTACCTTGGTATCGCCGGTCACCACCATAACCCCTGCTTCGCCCGCAGCGTCAGCGATTGACTGTACGATAATCTCGAGTTTGTCGAGGGGGAATCCCTCCTCAAGAATAAACGAGAGGCTCAGGTAGCGGGGTTTTCCGCCGCATACCGCAAGATCATTGACGGTGCCGTTCACGGCCAGCCGGCCAATGTCTCCCCCCGGAAAAAAAGGAGGGTCAACCACATACGCATCGGTAGTGAAAAGAATTTTATCTGTATCCACGGGAAGAAGCGCTGAGTCAGTCAGCTCACTGAGGAAGTTATTGCGGAGCCTCGGTACGAGCAGGTCGTCGATTAGCTGGTGTGTTGCTTTTCCGCCGCTCCCATGAGCAAGCAGGATTACCTTGGATTTCATAGTATGAGTCTATTATCCTGTACTCTGTCCGTCTGATCGTCTGTTTTATGAACGTCGGTCCTAACCCTCGCCGTATTTATAATGGGCGGCACAGGTTCCCTCCGGTGAAACCATGCACGGGCCGACAGGCGCCAGCGGCGTACAGACAATGCGGAACAGGCCGCAGGTCTCAGGCTCGCGCTTTCCCTTTATGACCTCTCCGCACAGGCACCCGGGGTGCTCGTGCTCCTCCTCACAGGCAATTTGAAAAACTGATCCAGAATCAAAGCGCGTATAGCCTTTTGCAAGCGACAGTCCACTTTCAGGTACTATGCCCAGGCCTCTCCATGAAGCATCGGTTTTTTCAAAAACCTCTGCCAGGAGCCTGAGGGCAGTCGTATTTCCTTTCTGTTTGACGACGCGGGAATACTGGGTCTCGACCCGGGGGCTGCTGTTAAGAATCTGCTGCAGGAGCATCCAGATACCCTGAAGAATATCGAGCGGCTCAAACCCGGTGATGACACAGGGAATCCCATAGTCCCGGGCCAGAAACTCATACGCATCAGAGCCGATAATAGCACTGACATGAGCCGGGCAGATAAAGCCGTCTATCTGCAGTTCCGGGTCTTGGACCAGAAGCATCATGGCTGGAGGGATCAGCTTATGGGCGCAGCTTACAAAGAAATTAGAAATA
>JAPLIX010000106.1 GCA_026388865.1 Pseudomonadota bacterium
ACCATCAGGCAGTTCTTCCAGCATCGTATCAAAAAAAGTTTCTATCGTTTGCCGCGCGGAACAGGGCACGCCGGCAGAGAGCGTCAGGTGGCTTCCATATCCGCTGAAGCCGATGTAGAGAACCGGATGATATACGACCGGCGGAAGGACCCATCCATTGACGGGATGGCCGTCAAAAAAAACCGTCTCGGGCTCTATCAGGCCAAGATTAGTCAGCCCGCTGGGATAGTTCCGGCTCTTAATTCTTTCATGTAAGAGCTTATCGCAGGCCTTCACCAGCAGGAGATAGGGCGCGAGCCCTGCGAGCGGCACCGTGCACAGCTCACTCCGCCCGATCCAGCCGGACTGCGTTTTGTAATCGAGCTGACCCGGGACAGCGTCGCGGCGAAGTCCCTGCCCAGATCCCGGTCAAGGTTTATATATTCGTAGGTGCTCAGGTTACAGATTCCTTCCGCCTTCCCTGAAGGAATGTACCAGCGCCGCAGGTCTACCGTGGTCTGAATTCTGAGGGCAGCCCGCCCGTCCCATGCCTCCGCTTTTGCCAGCGCCCGGTAAAATGCCGCAATCATCAGGTCATTTATTGTTGCCTGGTGCTTCCGGCCGTAGACTGCGAGGCACGCGACGCGCTCAGGTGAAAGATGCCGGATGATAAACGTTAACGGCGTGCGCGGACCCGCAGGAACCTGCAGGGCATGGGACTTCCTGGGGATTTGATTGGACAGGGTGGTGCGCAGGAAAGTAAAAACCAGCGCCGGGTAAATGTACCACGGCAGATTACGCATAATCTGGCCGCAGTCACGGGCTCCCTGGATGTTAGGCTGGGGCTGGTAGCCGCGGCTATTTGCCAGCTGCGTATAGATGCGCGAAAGCTGCGCAGCGATATCATTCAGCCCGGCTGCATCGCACGCCTGGTGTGCAACTTTCAAAAGCAGGCGGTCGCCGCCTGCTGCGCGCAGAACACAAGCGTTGATCTGCGGTCCCTGGCGGCTGTCAATGGGACGGTCTCTGAAGTGGTCGAATTCAGTTTGATCTGTAGTAAGAAAGAAGGTGTCCTGGCGCGGCGTTGTGAGCCGTTCCCAGTAAACCTTTTTCTTTTCTGTTACCAACCGGCAGCCCAGCACCGGCTGAGCATCAAGCATAAGATCAAGCGCGCGCGCCAGCCGCTCCACGTCAAGCGTGTGAGCAAAGCTGAGTTCCATCTGCAACATGAAGTCTGCAATGCCGATATCCTGCCCGCTGGATATTATCTTATCTATAGATGCTGCCGGAAAATGGTCCGGGGGTTTTTCCATGGTCAAAGATGCAATGGGTGACCCCTTTTGTTGCCTTAAGCGTCAATGATGCCAACCACGATATCCACCACCGTAACTGCGGTAGCCATGGCCTCCATAATAACCACGGTATTCACCGTAATATCTGGGACCTCCATAATAACCCCATCCGCCATAAAAGACAGGAACAGGTGCGTAAACTACAGGAGGTCCATAATAAACAACTGGTGGAGGCGGACAAGCGTAATAATAAGTAGGGGGATATTCCTGATAGGGATACGGTGCAGGAGCACTAGCATATTGCCCAGGTGGAGGAGGAGTCCCCGCAGCACCTAATAGAGCACCTGCTGCGGCACCAATTCCTGCACCTGCGCCCACACTTCCATGGGTTGCTGCTGCAATGCCCGCCCCGACAGCACTACCGACTATCCCATATCCGGTAGCATTCACTGCCATGTTGCGCTGATACTGCTGATCCATGCCAGCACAGGCAGTCATCAATACCGCTAGTGATAGGATAAGTAATGTTTTTTTCATATTGCACCTCATATTTAAATTATAAGTCTGATACCTTTGGGGGTCAATGAACTTATATATGTAATATAGAATTTTACCACAGTAAAAAGGTTACATATAGATAAAAAAACGGGCAGGGCCATTGCTGATCCTGCCGTTTTAATTTCTAGTTTGATGAACCTTGAACGGATTTTTTACAGATAGGCCTCAAAAGGATAGTCCGGGTCGCAGTCATATACGAGGCCTTTTTCTTATTAATTATGCTTGTTCGCCGAGATACGCGAGCGGCGCATATCTCGGCCTTCAGAAAAAAATACGGGAGCATTTCTGCTCCCGTGCTGCTTTTATTTCAGCTTGTCGCTTACATCATAAGCCCATGCTACAACATCAGCATAATCGGTCCAGTTACCCGGTTGCGCAAACATGGAATGCAGCAGAAGCCAGTCTTTGGGTAACAAAATCCGGTAATCGACAGCTCCGGCAAATGCCACAGCATCCTTCGGGACGATTTCGGGGAACTGGGTAGTTATCTTCTTGATATAATTCGCTGCATACTCCTTTTCCTTGCCCCCCAAATCCATGCCCAGAATCATGCAAACGCAATAATAGGCAACCTTCTTAGAGGCAAGCTCAGTCTTATTCTTCTCAAGAAACGCCACCGCTTTCTCATTCCAGTTTTCAATATAGATGTTGCTTCCGAGAATCACGGAATCATATTTAGAAAGATCGATCGTGTCATTGTCGGCAAATTTCAAATCGACTTTGAAACCCTCGTTGCTAAGCACCTCGGCAATGACGTCGGCAATCCTGTA
>JAPLIX010000075.1:0-719 GCA_026388865.1 Pseudomonadota bacterium
GGCATTCGCGGCGACTTTCTGGCGCTTGAGTACCTGGGAGGCGACAAGCTGTACCTGCCTGTTGACCGTATCAATCTCATCCAGAAATATGAAGGTGCGGAAGAGATCATCCCGCGCCTGGATAAACTGGGCGGCTATTCCTGGAAAAACGTGCAAAAGAAGGTCAAGGATGCCATCCAGAAAATGGCCAAAGACCTGCTCGAGCTCTATTCTGCACGGAAAGTGTACGAGGGCCATCCCTTCGCTGCCGTTGACCATTACTACCGGGAATTTGAGGCAGCCTTTCCCTATGAAGAAACCCCTGACCAGCTTGCAGCCATAGAGGATGTGATGCGGGATATGTCAGAGGCAAAGCCCATGGACCGGCTGGTATGCGGTGATGTCGGCTATGGCAAAACCGAGGTTGCCCTGCGCGCGGCATTCAGGGCGGCTATGGACGGCGCGCAGGTCGCCGTGCTGGTGCCCACGACGGTTCTTGCCCAGCAGCACTATCTGACCTTTACCGAGCGCTTCTCCGCGTACCCGGTCACGGTTGATATCTTAAGCCGTTTCCGCAGTGGCAGGGATCAGAAAAAGATTATCGAAGGGCTGGCCTCCGGCACGGTCGATATTGTGATCGGCACCCACCGCCTCCTGCAGAAAGATGTGGTCTTTAATAACCTGGGCATAGTGGTGATTGATGAGGAGCACCGCTTCGGGGTCAAGGCTAAAGAGGTGCT
>JAPLIX010000075.1:805-1706 GCA_026388865.1 Pseudomonadota bacterium
ATCAGGACGGTGGTTACCCGGTTTGATGAGACCGTAATACGTGAGGCCCTGGTCCAGGAGCTGCGGCGCGGGGGGCAGATATTTTTTGTCCATGACCGGGTACGCTCCATTACCGCCATGGCGCTCTTTTTAAAGAAGCTTGTTCCGGAGGCGCGGCTGGGCATTGCCCACGGCCAGATGAGCGCAAAGGAGCTGGAAGAAGCGATGATACAGTTCATCAGGAAAGAGGTTGACCTGCTGCTCTGCACCACTATTATTGAATCAGGGCTTGACTTCCCGGCAGCAAATACCATCATCATCAACCGGGCAGACAAGCTGGGCCTGGCGCAGATGTATCAGCTCCGGGGCCGGGTCGGCAGAGGAAAACTCCGGGCCTATGCCTACCTGCTTATCCCCGGAGAAACAGCGGTCAGCCAGGATGCAGCCAGGCGCCTTGAGGCGCTTGCCGAATTTACCGAGCTGGGCTCGGGGTACCGCCTCGCAACGCGCGACCTGCAGATACGCGGGGCAGGAAACATCCTCGGCCATGCCCAGTCAGGGCAGATTGCTGCCGTAGGTCTGGATATGTACCTGCAGCTGCTGGATGAGGCGATCCATGAATTAAAGGGCGAGAAGCTTCCGCCCAAGATTGAACCAACCGTCAATCTGCCGGTACCGGCCTATATACCGGAAGACTATATAGGAGATATCAACCAGCGCCTGGTACTATACAAGCGGCTTTCACTGGTACCCGGCGAGGATGAGATTGCAGAGCTGGAGCGGGAGCTCATTGACCGGTTCGGCGCGCTTCCCCGGACGGTTGAAAACCTGCTGGAGATGACCCGCATCAAAAGCCTGCTGCGGCGCTACCTGATTAGCTCGGTTGAATATGGGGCCGGGCAGATTATTTTCACCTTTCACC
>JAPLIX010000075.1:1753-3918 GCA_026388865.1 Pseudomonadota bacterium
GCAGAGGGGTCTCTGGATAAGATTTTATCGCTGGTGTCACGGGACCAAGAGAGATTCCGCTTCACCCCTGGACTCAAACTTTTTGCCCGCTATCAGGGAGAGACCGGGGAACAGATTTTCTCTGAAATTAAAAACATCTTGAAATAGAGAAGCATTCTGTGATTAAATTAATAGTTCAATCAGTTACTCTCTACCGTGAACCCTATGGAAATAACACAACACCTATATATGAGGACTATGACCCGTACCTTTAAACTGCTGTTACTGTCAGCATTGCTGATCGGTCTGGCTTTTGTGCAGGCTGCAACCGCCGATGAGCTCATCGATAAAATTATCGCGGTCGTTAATAATGACGTGATAACGCTCTCTGACATTAACAAAGTAATTGCGCCCATGCTTGCAAGTTACAGCCAGCAGAAGGGGCAGGTATTGACCGATGAAGAACGCGCGGAGCTGGTGAAAAAAGCGATTGATCAGCTTGTTGAAAAAAAGCTCATTGAGCAGAAAGCAAAAGAGCTTGACATCAAGGTAACAGATAAGGAGATCGCCAAGTCCATTGACGACGTTTTAAAGAGAAATAATATCACCCTTGAGCAGCTCAAGGATATCCTGAAAAAAGACGGCAGCAACTTTGCGGAATACCAGAAGATGCTCAAGTCTGAAATTACCCTGTCAAAAGTAATAGCCCGGGAAGTCCGCTCAAAGGTCACCATAACGGAAAAGGATATCCAGGAATACTACGGCAAAAGTGCCAGCAACACGAACAGGCCTGCCGAGCGGGTGAGAATCCAGCAGATATTTTTTACCATCTCTCCGGAAACCACGCCAAAGCAGGCGGAAAATCTGACCAGGCAGCTGGAGGAGATACGGTCAAAGATAGTGGCCGGGGAAGATTTTAGCCAGATGGCGGTCAAATACTCCCAGCATTCCTCAGCAAAAGAAGGCGGCGACATGGGCTACTTCAGCAGAGGCGAGCTGCTGCCGCTCATAGAGAATGCTGCATTCAACATGCAGGCGGGGGATGTGAGTGCGGTTATCAGGACCCCGGTGGGCATACATATCATCAAAGTGCTGGAAAAGCAGAATACGGGCGAGGAAAAGGCAGTGTCTAAAAACCGTGAAGAAATTGAGGACAGCCTCTACCGGCAGCAGGTAGACATGCTTTATCAGAAATGGATGGAGGATATTAAGAATAAGGCGTATATCAAGATGTACCTGTAAATGATTATTACCCCCAATACACTAACAGGTTGTTGAAAAGGTAAAGCATTAAAGCATTGCAAAAGGGGGCATTGAACAGTGATGCAATCAAGAAGGGAAATTCCTTCAGACTATTAAATTAAAAAAGCTTCTATCAGCTTTCGTGCTGGTAGGAGCTTTTTGTTTTTTAAAGCTAGTGGCTGTTGTCCCGATTAACGTTCGGAGGAAGACCGCTGACATTTGCCTTGACACTCACAAGACGTCGTTTTATAGGATATTTACTTAAGGTTATTTGATTACTCAAAATATTGTTAAGCCTGACCCCAATATGTGTTGGTTTTTAGGGCCACGGGCGTAAGCCCGTGGGTATCTACTAACAATTATTCAGGGATTGTGAACATGAAAATAAAATACACTAATAGATTCTTAAGTTTTTTGCTATTCGTTATTCCACTTTTCTTTACTCCAAATGCTTTTGCGGGCATCAGCGACGGGCTGGTGGCCTATTATCCTTTCAACGGCGCTGCCAATGACGCAAGCGGCAATGGCAATAACGGGACAGTGGCCGGTGCGACGCTGACAGAAGACCGGTTCGGGAACGCGAGCAGTGCGTATAGCTTTGACGGCAATGATGACAAAATAACCGTTAGCGATGCTCCTGCTCTGAATTTCGGAACCGGCAGCTTTACCCTTGCCGTTTGGATTCAAAACAATCAGTCCGGCATTTGGAAGCGGATACTTACAAAGCGGGGTTCCGCATCCTATTGGTATTCTCTCAGCATTTATTCAGGGAAAGCACGGCTCGAGATTTCAGCCGGCGTCTCGCTGGATTCAACCGTGGCGATTAATGATAACGCCTGGCATTTTCTGCTTGTTAAACGGGACACCACCGCCGGAGTTTTTTCACTCTACGTTGATGGGGAGCTTCCTTCGACAATGTCTGATGCCGGCCAAAACCTTAACAG
>JAPLIX010000303.1:0-2691 GCA_026388865.1 Pseudomonadota bacterium
ATGCCGCGTGAAATACCATACCCTACCCCCGGCGAAATCTTGCTGGAGGAATTTTTGAAGCCGATGGGGATTACCCAGTACCGACTCGCCAAGGAAATCGGAGTGCCGCAACGGCGCATCGGAGAGATCGTCGCGGGCAAGCGGGCCGTGACCGCCGATACCGGCTTACGCCTGTCTCGCTTCTTCGGTACCAGCGACGGTTTCTGGGTCGGCTTGCAGACCGATTACGATACAGCGCAAGCCAAAGACGCCCTCTCTGATGTGTTGTCGCGCATTCATCGTTTCGAGCCTGTTCATGTTTAGCCCCGTGGCATAGCCCGTCATTCCACTGGACGCCTGCCGGCGCCCGTGAGCTCGGTGTTATATTTTCTATAGGGAAATTAGCGGAAATTAGGGACAACAGCCACCTATTAAGTATTGATTTGCCAGACTCGAGCGCGTTTGTCACGGTTTTTCAAGATCGGTACCGCCATGCGCTGGAGTTGCACTACGGCTTGGACTTTTTCCGGGTATGGCAAAGCAGCTAGCCGCTTCCGCCTCTCGTTCTTCGCAAAAAAAAGCCTTGCAATTTCAGGAGTTATTTGTTCAGGCGTTGCCATGCATCCTCCAATCCGTGACGTTTGAGAATTTCTTTAAGGTATTCCATATCAAGAGATGCTTGTTCGCGAAACAACCGTATTCGCTCTCTATCCTTATCTCTGCCGGTCTGCAAACAAATTGCCACAAGGTGTTCAACGCGCAGAACACGGGTGAAGGTATCGGTGTAATTTATTTCACGAGCTGCTGCAACTGCTTCCTCAATCAAGGTGTTGTATGCCGGAAGAAACTGAACAGGAACGCCTTCAATATTTACACATTCGTCTTCCTCATGGTAACCTCTTACGCGAAGAGCCTCATACAACGGCGCGAGAGTGAGCAGAACTCCTTGTTGGGGTAAAACTATGAAAACATCAAGATCAAAGGTTAAGACCGGCTCAATATAAAATGTGGCGCCCATGGCGCCAGCGATAGCATATTTCCCCAGCACGCCTTCATTTTCGAGAGTGTTTAACACCTGAAGAGTTTTTTCCATATCTTTAGTGATTAAATGGGATATCCTATTAAATAACTCCCACGGCAAAGCCCGTTATTTTATACCCCTTAACCCTATTCCTCAAAATAAAATGAGCTTCCATCAGCGCATACACTGACAGAAGCTCTCTATTTATCCGTATGTATTTAATGTACCCCTCTTGTGTCTTCATGATGCAGACCGCAAAAAAGTTATTATGGTTCAGGAACGCATAATTGCCAAGGATTATATTACGTATTGCTAAAATGTCAACAAAATAGGGATTTCATTGCATCAGGCGGGAGCAGCATCGCGGATGTCATTGGCAATGCGGGACATGAGCTCTTCCCTCTTCCCTCTCCACTTTTCACTCCTTCACCCTCTCATCCAGCATCCTTTTCAAGTCGGCATTTGACGATGGCGCAAACCCGAGTGCCTGCTGCCACACCAGCGGACTTTCCATGCACAGGTAGATGAAGATGTCCGGCGAATACGCTCTTAGCAATGCCGCAAGCCGGGCAAACAGTTCAATCCGGATCGGCTGGAAGTAGCGCATTTTGCCGTCAAGACCGGGTACAAATTCTCCCGTAAAAATCCTGCTGGCGCTGAACCGCTGCTGGCTGATGGCTTTAAGCTGCGGCATATAGCGCAGCGCGCCAAGGCTCACCCAGGATATGGAGGAATCGGGTATATGGGAAGCAATCATGTCAACAACCCTCCGGTAGCTCTGTTCCCACCCCGGGAAAGCGATGAGCGGGTCAAAATGAAAGCCGATCCGGTACCCCTCTGCTGCAAGGCGCCCGGCAGCCTGGATACGGGCAGCAATCAGGGCTGCCCTGTGTTCTTCGCTGAGTGCAATTTCTTCTGCGTTCAGAGACCAGGACACGATAACCTTTCCGCCATGGTCTCGTCCAAGAAGCGGCTCGATATGCGTGGTTTTGGTTTTAAGCTCCAGGACAGCATTCCGTTGCTTCCCAAGAAATGAAAGCATTGAGGGAATAAAATCCGTCAGGTGCTCAAGAGCCAGGCTGTCTCCATATTCTCCCGTGCCGATGCGCATGGTCTCTTGCTGCAGCATGCACCCGTTTGCCGCAAACTCATCCCACATCTCATCAAGATTTACATAGAGGGTAATGAAGGGATTGTTAAGATACGCCTGCAGCACGCAGTAGGAGCAGGCGAGCGGGCAGCCGGTGCCGGTATTCAGGATGGTATAACCGCAGCAGAGATATGATGAAGTGCCGGGACAGGGCTCGATAAACCGTCCCTTGTTTCGGCACAGCAGCAGCACATCGGTGCGTGGAAGCCTGCCAATACTTGCGTGGATAAGCTCTTTGGCGCGGGGAATAATTTCTATTGGGACAGATGAACAGCGGCTGAGGACCCTGCGCGTCAGGGGCAAATCCTTTACCGCGTCTTCAATGAAGATTTTTTTCGGGATATAGGGTGTCACTTATTCTCCACTATGTCCTTAAGCAGCAGGTTATTGGCCATGCTCATCATTGCTGCGGCTTTCTGCTGCAAATCTCCGGTATGGTTAAATTCTATCTCGAAGCGGAATCTGTCTCCTTCAAAAGATGGCGGCGGCAACAGCTGCACCCCCGCCGGCAGGCGCAAGTTTTTGTTTGGCTCGTTGCGGC